>JAUXEH010000106.1 GCA_030620655.1 Candidatus Aminicenantota bacterium
ACCCTACTCCTGGGACGACTTCGGACGCACTGCCGGGACGGTTCTGGGCAAATCGCCCCGAATGATCCGCTTCCCGCTCCCTGTCGTGTACCTGGTGGCCATGATCTCCGAAGCCGCATGCAAAATCTCCGGGAAGGTCAGCATCCTCGACCGGAACAAGATCCGCGAAATGCGTCAGGATGCATGGGTGGCCGACATCGGGGAAGCCCAGGAAAGGCTGGGATTCAGCCCGGATTACACCCTGGAGGAGGCCCTGCGGGAAACCATCACGTGGTACTGCGACCACCACTGGATCTGAATTATTCATAAGAATTGCCGATTTTTTCTAAAATACAAAGGAATAATTTCATTCGAATATCGGCAATTCTTACCCTACGGGCAGGTCGATCTTACGGCATCTGCTGCGTTATGTCGGGTCTCGCGGTGGTAAACCACAGCTTCACCCTCCATGCCTTGCATCTACCATAACCTCGACCCGTGAATAACCCAGACTCCTAAGTTATTCATAAAGAATGTCGATATTTCCTTCATAAAACTATAATAATCATCGACATTCTTTACCCTGCGGGCGGGCTAATCCAAGAGATGGTAGGTTGGGTCGGCGCTGCGTTACTACTTTTGGATGAGGCGGTTGGAGGTGTAGAAGGAAGCGGAGAAGGTGGTGGTGTCCTTGAGACACCAGCCCTCATCCAGGTAACACCCAAAGTATTTGACCCTGCCCTGGATGCGGTGGCTGCCGCGCCTGGCTTCCCGCTTGACCGTGAAGGGAATGCTCACGGTTTCAGTCACATTCAGGAACTGGCGGCCGTCCTTCTCCATGATCTCCATCTCGAGGTCTGAATTGGTGAAAAAATCTTTGGGGAAGGCCAGTTCATCCGAGGAATTCAATTCGATGGTGAAATGGGGGACCGGACTGATGGTGATGCCTTCCCGGAGCATGAAGCGCAGCTCGATCCGGCCCTCCTCCCCCCTGGCCAGACGCCGGGGCAGGACGGACGCCCTGACCTGGAGCAGGCTGTTCTCATCCGCGCTTTCCCAGCCTGAACCGAGGGCGAACAGCATAAGAACCAGCGCAATCCGTTTCAGTGTCAACATGCCGCCGTTTTCACCATCCTTCCCTAGTTTAGACAATCCCTGCCGAATATTCAATTCCCATCACGGGCAAATCTACCCACAATTGGGCTTTATTTTTTATCTCGCATGCCTTATCATGAATAGAGAAGAAAAACATGGGATACAATACCACCATCACCGGAACCGGACATTTCGTACCCCCCAGGACCGTCACCAACTTGGACCTGGAAAAGCTGATGGACACCTCGGACGAGTGGATACGGCAGCGGAGCGGGATCTCGACACGCCACCATGCGGATCCGGGAACGGGTGCGTCGGACCTGGCTTATGAGGCTGCGCTCAAGGCCATCGAAAGTGCCGGTATCGACAAGACGGAGATCGATTTCATCATCGCCGCCACCCTGTCACCCGACCATTACTTCCCCGGGATCGGGGTCATCGTGCAGTCCAAGCTGGGCATCAAAACCATCGGGGCCCTGGATGTGCGCAATCAGTGCAGCGGGTTTATCTACGCTCTGTCGGCGGCCGACCAGTACATCCGTTCGGGAATGTACAAGAAAATCCTGCTGGTGGCCGCGGAGGTGCAGTCCTCTAACCTAGAATTCACCGACGAAAGACGGGATGTCGCCGTGCTTTTCGGCGATGGCGGCGGCGCGGTCATCCTGGAACCCACCGAGGATGAAGGCAAGGGTATCCTTTCGACCCACCTGTTCTCCGACGGGGACCACGTCCAGGATCTCTGGATGGAAGCACCCAGCCCCAAGGACAAACCCACGTTCTCGCATGAAATGATCGATTCCAAACGCTACTGTCCCAGGATGAACGGCCGTCACGTGTTCGTGAACGCCGTGGAACGCATGCCGGAAGCCGTGTGGGCCGGGCTGAAACACAACGGCCTGAGCATCGAAGATGTCGACCACCTCATCCCCCATCAGGCCAATGATCGCATCAGCCTCATGGTGGCCAACAAACTGGGAATCCCGGTCGAAAAAGTCATACGCAACATCGACCGTTTCGGGAATACTACCGCCGCATCCATCCCCATCGCGCTTGACGAGTCTCTCAGGGAGGGGCGCATCAAGGATGGGGACCTCGTCGTGCTGACCGCCTTTGGCTCGGGCTTCACATGGGCCTCGGCCGTCATCCGATGGTAGGCGCTGGGAAGGCCGGGCAAGGAAGCGATTGCCTTCGGCCGCTTTTTTGTGTTAGGATCTCGGGTCATTGTAATGAAATGCAACATGAATTGACAGGAGAGGACATATGAGGAAAACACTCACACTGCTGATCGTGCTGGTCTTTGCTCTCGCGAGCTCAGGATGGCTGTTCTCACAGCAGAACGCGGAAGACGAGAAATTCCAGAAGACGCTGGAAAAATATCTCGATGCCCTGTGGGAATTCTATCCCACAGCCGGAACCATGGCGGGTTATCACAAATATGATAATGAGCTGGAAGATTTCAGCAAGCGCAGCCTGGAAAAACGTCACGACGAGTTGGACAATTTAAACCAGGAGTTTGTTGCCAAGGTGGATATGGTCAAGTTAAGCCCAGAGATCCATATCGACCACGAGATCATCGTCGAGGCGCTGGACATGGAGCTTATCCGCCACGAAGCGGTGGTCCCCTGGGGCTATAACCCGCTGTTCTACAACGACATCATCGGCAACTGCATAAGCAGCGTCCTCACCAGCACAGCGGGCACACCCGAGGAGCGGGCCAAGAACGCGGCCGCGCGGCTCAAGGAGCTGCCCAAGCTGCTGAAACAGGCGCAGGAAAACCTCCAGACCCCTCCTCAGATCTACACCGAGACTGCCATCCGGCAGTTCGAGGCCATCCTGGACTTCTACCAGAACGCGCTCCCTCAGCTCATAGCACAGGCACCGGAGTCGGAGAGGGGAAAGCTTCAGGAGAACCTGACCAAGGCCCTGCCTGAGCTCCAAAACTACGGGAGCTTCCTCCAGAACGAACTCCTGTCCAAATCTACGGGCGAGTTCCGGTTGGGGGCGGCCCACAACCGGATACTCCGCTTGCTGCTTCAGAACGACATCCCCATCCAGGAACTCATATCCCGGGCCAATGCCGATATCGAGAACATCCGGCGGGAGATGACGCTCATCTGCACTCCCTATTACAAGATCATGGACCCCCGCTTCGACATCGTAAATCCTCCTGCCGGCCTCAGCCCCGACCAGCTCATGAACGAGATCGTGTTCCACGTGACGGCGCGCTTCAAGAGCGACCATCTGACCAGAGAGGGCTTCTTTCAGGGCATGCAGGACATGATGGCCGGGATCCGTACCTACATCCAGGAAAATCAACTGATCGACATCCCGGACAAGCCAGTCACCATCGTTTTGGCGCCGCATCGGGGCTATACCTGGACCCGATTCCTCCGCCCCAACGTCTACGAGCCCTCGGATGAATACACTATCGAGGTCGGCCTCCTCACTCCGGACATCGATGACGCGACCGCCCTGGCGCTCCTGGAGGAATACAACAACGACCTCCTCCCCTTCTTCGTCATGCGCCAGATCTTCCCCGGCCAGTTCGTGCCCTTCTACTTCGCAGACCAGAACACCGACTCCCTGGTGCGCAAGCTCTACCCCAACCAGCCCCTGATCAAGGGATGGCCGATCCTGGTGGAGGAGATGATGGTCCTCAGCGGGTACGGCAACTACGACCTCCGCATGCGGTTCGCCCAGCTCAAGCTGCGCATGAAAGCCGCCATCGATTTCATTCTGGAGCTGAACATACACCAAGCGGCCATGTCCAAAGAGGTTGCCATGGCCTATATGATGCGCAAGGGCTTTTTCAGCGAAGCGGAGGCCAACTACAACTGGGACCGCATCAGCCTCCTGCCCGGTGATGCCACCTATGCCTATGTCGGCCTCCAGGAGCTCCTGGATATGCAGAAGGCGTACCAAGAGAAAATGGGTGATTCCTTCTCTCAGAAAGAATTCCTCAGCAAAGTCTTAAGCTACGGGAACCTACCCCTACGCCGTATCAAGAGACTGATCACGGAATAGATAGTTGTCCGAAAACGCGCTTCAGGCGCGTAAGAGGCTGGTGGATTCCCATGCCCACCTCGACATGCCGGAGTTCGATCCCGACCGGGAAGAGGTGATCGAACGCGCCTTCGCCGCCGGGATCTCCGCCATCCTTTGCCCCATAGAGATCACCGATCCGGAGAGCATCCGTAAATCCCTGGCGATCACGGACCGATATCCCAACATCATCGCGGCCGCCGGTGTCCACCCCCACTCCGCCAAGGACTTTTCCGCCGAGTCCGAGAGCGCGATCCGAGAGCTGGCCGGGCAGAGTGCCATCCATGCCCTGGGCGAGATCGGGCTGGATTTCCACTACAACTTCTCCGGCCGCGAAGAACAGATCGCCGCCTTCCGGAAACAGCTGATGATCGCCCAGGGGCTGAGCCTGCCGGTCATCATCCACAGCCGCCTGGCTTCGGATGAGGTGTTGGAAGCCATACAGGAAGAAGGCTTCACAAGCGGGGGGGTGCTCCACTGCTTCACCGAGGGCCGGGAATTCGCAGAGCAGATGCTGGAGCTGGGCTTCTACATATCGTTTTCCGGGATTCTCACATTCCCCAAGGCCCGGGATATCCAGGAAACGGCCCGCGAGCTTCCCCTCGATCGCATCATGGTGGAGACCGACTCTCCCTTTCTCGCCCCCGTTCCCTACCGGGGGAGGATAAAGCGCAATGAGCCCCGGTATGTCAGAGAGACGGCTCGATTCCTGGCCGAGCTGAGGAACATCACCCCAGACGAGTTGTATGAACAGACCAGCCGGAACTTCACGGCTTGTTTTGGGTTTGATATTCCGGAATATTGATGCTAATATACACGCCGTGGTCGAGGCCCCGGGGCGAGTGACCGAACGGAACGACATGAACACACTCGAAACCAGAGCTATCAAACACACGCTCAAGAAACATCCGGAACTGCTGGAGTTGTACGGCGACATCAGGGGCGATCTGGGAGCAGTGGAAAAAACCCTCCGGCTCTTTGCGGATTCGCCCAACAAGATCATCTCAGAGATCAGCGAATACCTGTTCCAAAGATCCGGCAAACGAATACGACCCGCACTTCTCCTGATCTGTTCCCGGATCTTCGATTATCGGGGGGAAGAACACGTTCTCCTGTCGGCCTTGGTGGAAACCATCCACACGGCCAGCCTGATCCACGACGACATCATCGACAATTCGGATATACGGAGAGGACAGGACAGCGTGCATAAGCGCTGGGGGCCCAACATCACCGTGCTGCTCGGTGACTATCTTTACATCAAGACCATCGCCTTATCCTTGGAAACCAGCTCCCCTGCCTTCGTCCGCATCCTTACCGATGTCTCGACCCAGATGATCGAGGGAGAACTTCATGAATACTACATGAGCGGCAACCTCGACCTGGGGGAAGCGGACTATCTCGAGATCATCCGGAAAAAGACCGCAGTCCTGTTTTCCGCCTCCTGCCGCATCGGGGCCCTCCTGGGGGGAGCCAATGTCGAGCAGGAGCGGCTTTTCGCGGAATACGGGACGGCCATCGGCATGTCCTTCCAGATCATCGACGATCTGCTGGATTACTCCGGCAGCCGCAAGACCCTGGGCAAACCGGTCCTTTCGGATCTGAGTGAAGGCCGCATCACCCTGCCCATGATCTACACCCTGAACCAGGATAACGGCGCCTTGAGGGATCGCCTGGCGGTTCTCTTTCAAGAAAAGGAAAAGGACCCGGATGCCAAGCACAAGATCCTAGAAATCGTCAGATCCAACGGGGCCCTGGATTACACCTATCAGCAGGCGGAGAGGTATTCGCGCAAGGCGCAGGCCCTGCTCTCCGGCCTACCGGAATCCATGTACCGGGATTCACTTCACAACATCCCGGATTATGTGCTTTATCGCAACCGCTGAGCCCAACTCCCAAGTGCTGGAAATCGAAGTCAAAATCAGGATCGAAGATCTCGATTCCATCCGGCAAAAGCTCGAGAAGGTCGGCGCCGTCCTCCATAGAGACCGGCATTTCGAGGAAAACGTGCTCTTCGATCTCCCGGACGAGGTCCTCTTCCACAAACAGAGCGCCCTCCGCCTAAGAATAAGCGGGAAAAAATCGTATTTAACATTCAAGGGACCCGTGCAGAAATCCCGCAGGTTCAAGGTCCGGGAAGAATTCGAGACCGAGGTGAGGAATCCCAAACAGGCGGCAAAGATCCTTCGGGCCCTGGGATACCGAGAGGTATTCCGGTACCGCAAACACCGCACAGTCTTCCGCACGAAAAAGATCACCGTCTGTCTGGATGAGACCGCTGTCGGCAGCTTCATCGAACTGGAGGGCGACCGGAGCGATATCGTGAGGTTCGCCCGAACTCTGGGCTTTTCCAAACAGGATTTTATCAAGACGGACTATATCACCATGCTTAGCCTGAATAATTCACGAGCCGAGTGATATTACATGTATTACATGAAATACGGAAAAAACCGGCTAGGAAGGATTACTTTTTCTCGGCTTTCTTTTTAGGGGCAGCTTTCTTTTTAGGGGCAGCTTTCTTTTTAGGGGCAGCTTTCTTTTTGGGGGCAGCTTTCTTTTTGAGAGCGGGTTTCTTCTCCTCCCCCCCGTTTTCTTCTGCCTTGGCTTTGTCGTCGGCTGCCAGGGGTTCATCCTCTCCGACAGTGGCGGCAGCCCGGATTTCTTCTCCGATGAACATATTATCCCCGGAATCGATGAATTCTTCCACCGGATCCTGGATGATCTCGAATTCCACCAGTCCCGCTTTGACCTCCTCCTGAGCCACCCGGATCAGATTCCTGGATTTGGATTTGAGCTTGGGTTTAGCTCCATTCAACAGCTGCTTGGCTCTCTTGGAGGCCAGGATGATATAACGAAACTTACTGTCTATCTCGCCGAACTCTTTCACCTTAACACCACTCCTCGTACTCATAAATAAAACAGATTAGATTGATAAGATACCAAAAATCGGGAAAGATTTCAAGCATGGATTATTCCTTCCCATCCCCCTGCACCTGTGCTACAATGTGGCGTTTCATACACTCGGGATAATGCAGCGCAAATCGTGAATCCAGAAGAAACCATCCCGATCCTGGCCGCCCATCCTCAGGGCGACCGCACCATCTGGGCCATAGGCGGAGGCAAAGGTGGGACCGGGAAAAGCTTTTTCTCCGCCAACCTGGCCATCCATCTGTCCCGTAAAGGCGAGGACGTCGTCCTGGTCGACGCGGACCTGGGCGGTCCCAACCTTCACACGTTCCTTGGGATGAGAGAGTCCGATGTCGATCTGGGACACTTTTTCACCAACCGGGTGCCCGACCTACGGGATGTCGCAGTAACCACGCCCTTCGAAGGGCTGACGCTGATCAAAGGCACGGAGAACGTCCTGTTCACCGCCAACCTCAATTACTATAAGAAACTCAAGCTTATCCGGCACATCAGAGCATTTGAAACCAAGCGGGTCATCATCGACATCGGTACAGGCGCAGCTTACAACTGCATCGATTTCTTCCTTCTGTCCAATCCGGGTATCCTCGTCATCAATCCGGAACCGACCTCCATCGAGAACGCATACTACTTCCTCAAATCCTGCATCATCCGGCTTTTAAAGATGTATATTAACCACTTCCATCTCCATGACCTGGTCAAGGTTGTATCCGAACAGATCCAGGACGCCTCACGCTCGATCTACAGCTTCCTGAGCGAGGTCATCTCCCGGGACAGGCATCATGCCGATCTCCTCTTTCAAGCCCTGCGGCGGTTCCGCCCCTGCCTGATCGTCAACAAGGCCGTGAGCCAGAAAGACAGGCTGCTGGGTCCCTCCATGGTCAACGTGGTACAGAAATATCTTGTGATCGACCTGGATTTTCTGGGATACATTCCCATGGATGAAAACGTACCGCTAAGCCTGCAGAATCTGACCCCGTTTATCCGGCAGAATCCCGAGTCCGAAGTCACACAGGCCATCGCCTCCATAGCCGGGAAGCTCGAGAACCGCAGGACTCCACCGGCAGGGACATGATGACCATGCGGCTGAAAAAGACCGAAGATATGAACTTCTACGAGATCCTCAACGTGCCTCCCAGTGCCTCCCAGCAGGACATCGAGCAGGCCTACTCGGTGGGGAAGTATGCCTTTGAGGAAGGCTCACTGGCTCATTACGGCCTCGTCGATAAGGAAGAGAGAGAAAGTACCCTCAGCCGGATCGAAGAGGCGTTCAAGACACTGAGCAATCCCCGCAAGCGAAGGCGATACGATGTCAGGATCCTCAAGATCAAGTCCGACGCCGACGAAGACGCCTATTTCCGGACCACGACCGAAAGAATGGTCATCGAAGAGGTCGAGCCCGGAACAGGAGCACGTTTTCGGGACAGGATAAAGCGCATCTTCCGCAGGTCCTGAGCGCTCGCAGCGGGCTCACATCAGAACTCCTTCACGATGTCGTCTTCGGTCCCGAAGCGGAGGTCGGGTCCGGAGGAGGTCAACCGAAAATTCAGGTCCGAGATCCCCTCGTACTTGAACTCCCGGCTCCAGGCATCTTTTTTCCCGGTGGTCATGGGGCCCAGGACGGACAGATCGTCCAGGCTCTTGGGCAGAGCCCCGTGCTGGGCCGAGTACATGGTGATCAGCCGCTCCAGGGACTGCATGTTGACCTCTGTCAGCTGATGCTTGGCCCGGTCAAAGGCGCTCACTTTTTCCTCGATCATCCCCTTTTCTCCTGTTTTTACGATATAGAGAGCCAAGACGATGACCGAGGCCATAAGGAGTATAGCCATAAATCCTCTTATCTTCATGGGAACCTCGCTTAATCCATCATAGCACGACACCTGGGGTTTGAAAACTTCGCCGGCCCAGCAGAAATTCGGGATCCGGATGGAGGAGCACTCCAAGGACTAGGTCACTCGTATTTCAGGCTCTGTGCCGGGCTTGCATGGGCGGCTTTCAAGGTCTGCGATGTGACCGTGATAAACGCAACCAGCAGCGTCACAAGAGCCGTGACAACAAAGATATCGGCGCCGATTTTCACGGGATAGCTGAACATGAACTGGATCATCTGGTTCATGAGGAAATACGAGATCGGAAGG
>JAUXEH010000372.1 GCA_030620655.1 Candidatus Aminicenantota bacterium
CACCCCCTCCGGTTGATCCGGGGGAAGCTCCGATAAACATCAGGATGATAAGCAAAGAGACAGACGCCAAGCTGAGTGTGTTGAGATCCATGGTGTTGAATCCGGCCGTCCTGGGGGTGATGACCTGGAAGAGCGCTGTTATGATTTTCTCGGACAAAGGCAATCCCTGCAGAGCGTGTTTCCACTCTATGACCAGAAACAGGCCCAGGCTCACGAGGATGAGCCCCAGCGTCATGCTGAGCACCATTTTTGTGTGGAGGGAAATCTGGACTCTCAATCCGCGGATCAGCCTGAAGAGAGACTGCCTGACCTCCAGATGGACCAGGAAACCCAGGCCTCCTAATACGATCAACAGGATCAGTACGGTATTGACATAGGCGTCTCCCTGGTAGGCCTGGAAGCTGTCGCTGAACACCGAAAATCCCGCATTACAGAATGCGGATACGGAATGAAACAGGGATACAAACACCGTACGCGGGAAGCTGTACTGTTTATGCCATCGAAAAACCAGGAGCACGGTCCCCAGCAGCTCAAAGCTCAGTGTGTAAACAAAGATGTTTTTAACCAGGACCCTCACGTTGCGTGGGGCGGCCGGTAGAAAATCCTGCTGGATGATGAGGCGGTCCGTGAAAGAGATGCGCTTTCCGGACACCAGCAGGATGAGTGTGGAGAAGGTCAGAATGCCCAAGCCTCCAATCTGAAAGAGGATCAGGATGATCGCCTGCCCGACGGGGGTGAAGAAGGCGGCGGTGTCCTGCACGATCAGCCCCGTGACGCACACGGCCGACGTGGCTGTGAACAGGGCATCGAGAAACGAGATGTGACCGTCCACGGTGCTGAAGGGCAGGACCAGCAGGACCGTCCCCAGCACGATGGCGACGACGAAGCTCACCGCCAGCAGCAGAGCAGGCTTAAACCGGCGTTCCGTGCCTATGGTCTTGCTCCTTTCCTGGCGGTCGTTTGTCCTTCACTCTAGTATGGCCATGGCGGTTTGTCAATCCGTTCTTCGCCCAGCGGACTCAAGGCCCACATTGACTTTCCCAGGGGTCTGTGCTAGTTTTTGAGAGTGAATAGTCATGAACTTCTTCAAACTCATACTACAAGGCAGTATTATCGTCCAGCTGGTGATTCTCATCCTGCTGTTCTTCTCGGTGTTTTCCTGGGCCGTGATATTTTTCAAACACAACACCCTTAAGACCGCGGCCCTCCAGTCCCGGAAGTTCCTTTCGGTCTTCCGGCAGAGCAAGAACCTCCTCGAGGTCAACGAGGCCTCGAAGAAATACCGGGGAAGCCCCCTGGCGTCCCTCTTCCGGGCCGCGTACAAGGAACTGGCCTATCTGACAAAAACCGATCCCAATCCCAAGCTGACTTCCGACAACATGGAGAGCATTAACCGGGCCCTGATCAAGGCGTCCAACCGTGAGGTGGCCAAGCTGGAGAAGATGATGAGTTTCCTGGCCACCACCGGCAGCGCCACGCCGTTTATCGGGCTGTTCGGGACGGTCTGGGGGATCATGGACGCCTTCCAGGAGATCGGCGAATCCCAGACCACGGCCCTGCAGGTAGTGGCCCCAGGCATCGCCGAGGCCCTCATAGCCACGGCCGTAGGCCTGTTCGCCGCCATCCCGGCGGTCATCGCCTACAACCATTACCTCCAGCGCATCAAGGAAAACATCACCGAAATGGAGGATTTCGCTATCGAATTCCTCAGCATAACCGAAAGACTCTATGGCAGCTAGATACCGCTCCATCGCGAAAAAGGAGGTGGGCACCTCGATGTCCGCCATCAACGTCACTCCTCTGGTGGACGTCATGCTGGTGATGCTCATCATCTTCATGGTCACGGCCCCCATGATGCAGTCAGGGATCGGTGTCAATCTCCCCCAGGCCGAGACCCGCTCCACCCCGGCTGATGAAGGCTTGACGCTGACCATCACCTCAGACCGCTACATCCACCTCCAGGACCAGGTCATCAACCAGTTCCTGCTGGAGGATAAACTCAAGGAATACTTTGTCGGCCAAGAAAAAAAGGTGCTGTTCCTGAAGGCGGACCAGGACCTGCCCTACGGCTTCGTGATCACGGTCATCGACATCGCCAAGAAGGCCGGGGTCGAGGTGCTGGGGCTGGTGACCGAGCCGGCGGACGAAAAGAACCGGCGGTAGAGCGTCATGGAAATGCTGCACATGCACGACAGGCGCTTCAAGCGCGCGGTAATATTTTCGGTCTCCGTGCATATGCTGCTCTTCATCCTGCTGGTCGCCTCCCCCTATCTGCCTAAACCGGGCCGGAACGACATGATCCATTATGTCGAACTCATGTCTTTCGGGGGAGGAGGCGGCAGCCCCGGAGGCGGGGGCGGCACGCCCGCCCAGAGGACCGAGAGCCCGGTGGAGACGGCCGTCCCGGAACGGCAGAGCCTGCGCGACCTCACGACCCCCCAGAAGCTCGAGGAGAGCAGGCCGCCGGCCATGACCCATCCCGTGGACAAGCCCCAACGAGACAGCCGCCCGGCACCTGAGAAAAAGGCCGTCATCCAGAAGTCCCAACCGGGTGCCAAACGCACTCCCGGCGACCAGGCGACTGCAACCGAAGGGACCGGAAGCGGCGGCGGCACCGGAGGCCGCGTGGGCCTGGGCATCGGCAGCGGGGAAGGAGGCTTCGGTTTCGGCGAGGGCTACGGAGGAGGCTCGCTCGGGAGTTTCCCCTATATGTACTACGTGAATGAGATCCGCAGCCGCATCGCCAACAACTGGCAGACCTCCCTGATCAGGAGCGGGACCACGGGAACCGCCTTGGCCGAGGTGCGGCTCCTGACCTTCCGCTACGGCCGGATCACCCCGCCCGTGACCCCCAGGTCCAGCGGCAACCAGACCATGAATTCGCCGGCTATCCGGGCCCTGCGCAACGCCCCGCCCTACCCCCCCCTGCCGCGGGGCTACACGGACGAGTACCTGATCGTCCGCCTTCTTTTCGAGCACAACCGATGA
>JAUXEH010000003.1 GCA_030620655.1 Candidatus Aminicenantota bacterium
ACCTCGCGCTCCTCCCCGTCCCTGTCCGCATAAGCCAGGTTTATCCCCCAGCTGCCCTGGAGGAATGGCCGGAATGGTGTCAGCAGGGAGAAAGGAATGGAGATCTCATAGCTCAGCAGCCCGCGTTTCGCATCCTGCCCGACCTCGAGATCCACATCCTTCAGTGAGGCAGGCGGGAAATATGTCCCATCCCGGTTGAGGAGCACGGAGATGGGCTTGCCTTTGATCTGCGAGAAACCGAAGGTGACGAACCGGTCGCAGACATTGCCTTCGGCAGGTTCGATGAAGGTCAGCAGGAGCCCGTCCCCGTACCGCCAGCTGCGGCTGGGGAATTCGAAGAGGTCGTCCAGGACCTCCACGGCGGCATAGAAACGCTTGGCGTCAAAGGTGAAGCGAACGGCCACAGATATGTCATCAGAAGGCACGACCTCCTCATTGGATGGGCGTAGTATGACAGGAAAGGACGGAATCTCCTGCCACTCGTCCAGCCGCCCGTCTATGACGATCTTCCTCTCGGTCTGCAGGATCTTCCGGTTCTCGGCCCGGGATTCCAGGCACAGGCAGGCAAGAGCCAGAAGCACCGTCCAGAATGGGACGAACCGTTGCAACCGTCTAGCCTCGATCATTCCGTTCCTCCCGCTCGATATTTCTCCTGAATTATTTATAAGAATTGCCGATCTGAACTCTATTATCAAGGAATACATTTATCCGATATCGGCAATTCTTATGAATAATCCAGGCTTATTATCCTTACAATCCATAATAGGGGAAATTCGAAAAAATGCCAATGGCGACCCGGTGCGCATGACTGCGGTCCGAGCCTTGAGTTTCAGTATGAAGTCGGATATCCTAGGAAATCTCAATGGCAGACAAGAGTGCGAGAGCGATCGAGCGGGCCCTCAAATGGGCGGCGCTTCTGACCCTAATCGGGGGCTATGCCGCTGGCTACGCAAGCCGGGACCGGGAGGTCCTGCCCCTGCTGGTCGAACAGCTCTCCGAGGCGACCTCCCTGGACACGATCAGCGAGCATCCTCTGCTGCTTGCGTTCGAGACCACCGAAAAGGGATCTGAAGCCCGCGGCTACGGCACGATCAGCCGCGCGCAGGGGTGGGGCGGCCCCCTGTCCCTGGCCCTCCTGGTCGATGAAGAAGGCCGGATCCAGCAGGTTCTGGTCCTGGATCATAACGAAACCCTGCCCTTCTTCTACCGCCTGGAAAAAAAAGATTTCTTTCGACAGTTCGAGTCGCGGCATGTGGCCGATCCCCTGTGGCCGGGGGAAGACGTGGACACGGTAACTCAGGCGACCGTCTCTTCCGAAGCCTTCACAGAGGCTATCCGGAAGGGCGCCCATGCGGTGGGGCGTGAGGTCTTCGGGCTCGAGATCCGGGAGCGCCCTCCCCAGTGGCGTATCGGATGGGAAGAGGGTTTCCTGGTGCTGCTGTTTACCGCCGCCTACCTCAGCATGAGATCGGGCCTCAGGGTGCTGCGCTACCTGGTGATGGCCGCCGCTTTTTTCTTCCTCGGACTCCTTCTCAACGCCTCGCTCTCCATCGCCCATTACGGGGGGCTGCTGCTGGGTTTTGTGCCGCGGGTGATCACGCATCCCTTCTGGTGGATCCTGGTCTGCGGGGCCCTGCTGACGGCCTTTCTCCTGCAAAGGAACCTGTACTGCCATGCCCTCTGTCCGTTCGGCACCCTCCAGGAGCTCAACTCCCGGATCAGCGGGAGCAACCTCCCGGTCGCCAAAAGCCTTGTCCGAGCGGTCCGGACCCTCCCCTATTTCCTGACCTGGCTGGCGCTCATGTGTGTGTTTCTTACCAGCAATCCCACTTCCGGTGCCTACGAACCCTTTCCCACCCTGTTCAGCCTCGAGGGGAGGGAGATCCAGTGGCTGATCCTGGCCGCGGCCATCCTGGGTTCCCTGTTCATGAAACGATTCTTCTGCCGGTTCTTCTGCCCTGTCGGGATCGCGCTCGGGCTGGTGATCAGGGCCCGCCACCGCCTGGGGAAGCTCGGAAAGGAAAAGCCCGGATGTCCCGAATAAAAAACCGGCTGCAGAGGGCCCTGGGAGTGATCCTGATCCTGGTGACCCTGGCCCTGATCCTGGTTTATTTTTATGGGATTCTGTGATATAAGCAGAATCCGCAGGAAGACAATCGCTACCGGGGAGAGTGCTTGTGGAGTCTATCGCCTACAGAGAATACGCCGACGCCGTGCTGGACCAGGCAGTGGTGGCCGCCCAGCAGTTCAAGAGACTTGACCAGAATGCCGTCGATCGCATCGTCAAGGCCGCGTTCGAAGCTGCCTACGATGCCCGCCTGGACCTGGCTCGGCTGGCCATCCGGGAAACAGGGATCGGGATCTTCGAACACAAGGTCCTGAAAAACATCTGGGCCAGCCTGCTGGTCTACGCGAACATCAAGGATCAGAAGACCGTTGGAGAGATAGCCCGCTACCCGGATCTCGGGATCACGGAGATCGCCGAGCCGCGCGGGCCGCTTCTGGCCCTCACCCCGTTGACCAACCCCACATCGACCACCATCTTCAAGGTCCTCATCGCCCTGAAGACGAGAAACCCGCTCATCTTCAGCCCCCACGGCGCGGCCAGGAAATGCTCCCGGGCCGCGGTGGAACTGCTGCATCAGGCAGCCGTCGAGGCCGGAGCCCCGGAGAACTGCCTCCAGTTCATCCGCAAGAAGCACAAGGACTACTTGAATCACATCATGCGTCACCCCGAGCTGGCGCTCATCATCGCCACCGGCACCCGCCAGATCGTGAAGGAGGCCTATGCCTCAGGCAAGCCCGTCATCGGGATCGGGCCGGGGAACGTGCCCGTCTTCGTGGACCGCACCGCCGACTTCGAGCTGGCAGCGGAATCCATCGTGGTCTCCAAGACCTTCGACAACGGGACGGTCTGTGCCTCGGAGCAGGCGCTGGTGGTGGAGAAGGATGTCGCGGCAGGGCTCCGGCCCCTGCTCGAGGAAAGGGGATGCTACTTCTGCTCGAATTCCCAGGCCGAAAAACTGGGCGAGGCCGCCTTTGACAGCCAGAACCGGCTGATGCGGGCGGACGTCGTGGGCCAACCGGCACACGTACTCGCAGAGCGGGCCGGCTTTTCGGTCCCGCAGTCCACCCGGATGCTGATCGCCCCCTGCACAGGGGTAGGGGCCGGATTCCCCCTGTCCTACGAAATACTCACCCCCCTCCTGACCTACTACGTGGTCGATGACTACAGCGATGCGCTGATGGTCTGCGCCCGGCTGAACGCCCTCGGAGGCCTGGGGCACACCGTAAGCATCTTCACCAATTCGGAGGACGTCATCCAGGATTTCACGGCAAGCCTCTCGGCCGGCCGCCTCCTGGTCAACACGCCGGCCACCCAGGGCGCCATCGGCGGGATCTATAACTCCCTCAATCCCTCTTTCACCCTGAGCTGCGGGACAGAGGCGGGAAACATCTTCACGGACAACATCACCACCACGCATCTGCTCAATATCCACCGGATCGCAAGGCGGCGCCCGAACCAGCGCTGGCACTCCGTGCCGGAGGAGGCCTGGCTCGATCCCGAGGTCGACAGCGCCGCCATCCAGCGCCTCTTCAACCGCAACTTCTAGTCCTGATTGAGAACTGCACTCCAAATATTGCATTCTCCCCAAGGAAGGGCTACACTGATGCACTATGTCCGCGCACGGCGACGAACTGACCTACCGTAAGATCCTAGTTTTCTGGATCCCCCTGGCGGCGACCTGGCTGATGATGGCAACGGAAGGCCCCCTCCTGGCGGCTCTCATCGCCCGCATGCCGGCGCCCAAGTTCAACCTGGCCGCATACGGTGTGGCCTTTGCCTTTGCCGTGCTGATCGAGGCCCCCATCATCATGATCATGAGCGCCTCCACCGCACTGGTCAAGGACAGGGACTCCTACCTCAAGCTGCGCAATTTCTCCTATGCTTTGAACGCGGCCATCACCGCGGTCATGGTCCTGTTTCTCCTTCCACCGGTTTTTGGATTTATCATGAAGAGCCTCATAGGCCTGCCCGACGAGGTGGCCCGGCTCACGCACAGTGCCTGCCTGGCGCTGCTTCCCTGGCCGGGCGCCATCGGCTACCGCCGCTTTTACCAAGGGATCCTCATCGCCGACGGAAAGACACGGCGGGTCGCCTACGGCACGGCGGTGAGGCTTTCCTCCATCCTGATCACCTCTTTCACGTTCTACCTCTTCACCGACCTTGACGGGGCCCTGATCGGCGGACTGGCCCTGGGGATCTCGGTCACGGTGGAGGCCCTGGCCACACGGGGAATGGCCGATTCCTCGGTCAGAAAATTCAAGGGGCTGAACAGCAATCCCCTCCCCTCTGAAACCCTGTCCTACCGCTTCATCTCCAGTTTCTATTACCCGCTGGCCCTGACATCCATCCTTGCACTCGGAGTCCACCCCATGGTGACGTTCTTTCTCGGAAAGAGCCGGATGGCCCTGGAATCCCTGGCGGTCATGCCCGTAATCCTCTCCCTGGTGTTTATCTTCCGGTGCCTGGGCCTCTCCTACCAGGAGGTGGCCATCGCCCTCCTGGGTGACAAGGGCCGGAACCTGGAGCGGCTGAGAAGTTTCGGGGGCCTGCTGGCGCTCTGTACGAGCGGCGGGCTGGCCCTGATCGCCTTTACCCCCGCCTCCTTTATCTGGTTCCAGAAGATCTCAGGACTGTCCCCTTCTCTGGCCGAGGTCGCCATCCTGCCGACCCAAATCATGGTCCTGATCCCGGCGCTTTCGGTGATCCTCTCAATGCAGAGAGGGATCCTGGTGGCCTTCAAGAAAACGAAACCCATCACATTCGCCACGCTGATCGAGGTGATCTGCATCTTCGGTGTGCTCGCGGTCACGCTTCGCGGCCTGGACCTCGTGGGCGTCGTGGGTGCGGCCACGGCGCTCATATGCGGCCGTTCGCTGGCCAACCTGTATCTGCTGGCAGCCTGCCGCGGCATCAGAAGGCGTGCGCAGACATGAGCCCTTCCGGCGGCATCCGCGTCAAGGTCCGTTTTGCCTCTCTCCTGCAGAGGCACACGGGCGTCCTGGGCATCGAGATGGTGGTGCCTCCCGACCCGGAGGATGCACTGGCCCGCATCATCGAGTCTTATGGGCTCCCTTGGGAGGATACACTTAAAAAAAGCACCGGCGTGTTTATCAACCGGATCCCGGCCGCACGGTTCATCCGGGAGAACAGGATGCTGTCGGAAGGGGACACGATCTCCTTCATCCCCATGGTGGGGGGTGGTTGAGGAGCTCTTCCGCCTCCAGGGAAGCCTTCTCCGGGTCCATGACCAGGCTTACCACCAGGTTGGCCTGGTGGTGAGCGGCGATCCCCACCCGGGGAGCCATCAGTCCGCGGCCGGGCTCCGCCGCGCTGACCATGTCTCCCACCAGGAAGATCCTCTCCCCGATCCGGAAGGTACGTATGCGGTTGCTGTTGCCGTATCCGGCCAGCCCTGAAGCCGCGATGAGATAGGCTTCAGGGAGCCTGTCCGCCACGGTCTCTAGGAGCATGACCTTCTCCTCCGCTCTGTCGAAACACTCCACGATCACCTGGGCGTCCCGGAAGATGTCCGGGATGTTGGAGGGGTCCAGCCGCACCTGATGGGATACGGCCCGGGTATATGGGTTGATGCCGGAGAGCAGGCCTGCCAGGGCCTGGGTCTTGGGCATTCCCAGGTGTTCGATAAAATACTGCTGCCGGTTGAGGTTGCTGGGTTCGACCACATCGAAATCCGTGAGGATCAGCGTCCCCACTCCTGTCCGGGCCAGGGCCGTCGCGACCGCCGAACCAAGCCCACCCAGCCCGGCCACGCCCACCACGGCCTTTTTGAGCCGTGCATGGACCCCCGGCGAGTGGCGGGACGCCATCAGAGACTCCAGTTCATCCCTGGACGGCTCCTCCCCCCGTTTGATCAGGGCCACTGTGTCGCCGTTTTTAAGGACATACGAATCATCCTCGGGATACCCGTTCACCACCAGCACATCGGCGCCGGGTTTGACGCGGTCCCTCAGCACCGCCAGGGCTGTCCCCGCGGGCAGAGAGAGAGGCCGCTCGTTAACGCGGATGGAGATGTCGGATCCGGTCATCTATGTAGTCCCTGACAGGCCGCCAAGCCAGGCCCGGTCGCGTATCTATGTTGCTGGAAAGAAGCTATCGAGATTTTCCCTCGGCCTCTATGTCAGCCGGCGAGACGGCCCAGTATCCAGAGGAGTGCGACACCGGCCATGGTGCCTGCGTACAGCCAGCGGGGCCGCTTGGCCTGGAGACTCAGGCTGCCCGCACCCAGATAGTACCCGATCGGGACCACTACGGCGGCCACCAGCGCGGCGATGCTTCCGCTGATGAACATGTGATGCGCGACCTTGGGCCATCCCCCCTGAACCCAGATGTCGTAGCGGACGATATAAGTGATGCTCAGGGCAAAAAGTGCGTACCCCCCATAAGCGCTAACGATCCCCGTCAGCATGTTGCGGAAGGAGAAGCGCCGCCCGCTGCGGCCCAGGAGGGTCGCGGCGATGTCGAAGGCCAGGCCCAGCATGAAGATGCCCAGCAGATGACAGATAAACGGGGAGGCGTTGACCAGCTTGAACAGCATAGCCACCGCTCCGATCACGGTCGATGATCCCGGCCTGTCCACAACACCCCGGGCGACAGCCAGGATGAGAAAGGCCCAGGCTGCCAGGAAAATGGAGGACGATGGGATCTCGACGGCGTAGAGGATGCCGCCGGCGGCCACTTCGCTCAGACCCCAGAGGGAACCAAAAAGCAAAAACCAGGCCCAGTTTTTAATGTCTCGCATCCGTGAACTCCTTCATGTTTCCCTTATATCAAAAATCCGCTCGGCTTCGCAACGCATATTTGCATTTTTTCTTCAGATCATACAAGGCGAAGACTGGCGGAGAGGGTGGGATTCGAACCCACGATACTGCATTCACAGTATAACGATTTTCGAGACCGTCGCCTTCAACCACTCGGCCACCTCTCCGTTCGTTCAGCGCATCGGCTGCTTTCGTTTCTGCTTGAAAAAAGCTTTCAAGATTTTACCGCATTCTTCGGATAAAATGCCACCCTTTATTTCCATCCGATGGTTTGTCTTGTCCACAGGAAAGGCCATTATGGACTCGACCGCGCCCGATTTGGGATCCAGGGCGCCGAACACCAGCCGGCGGATGCGGGCCTGGACCATGGCCCCCAGGCACATGGCGCAGGGCTCCAGGGTGACATAGAGGTCACAATCCGGCAGGCGGTGATTCCGGCGCAGCGCGCTCGCCTTGCGCAGGGCCACGACCTCAGCGTGGGCCGTGGGATCATGGCCCGTCACGTTCGTGTTGTGGCCGGAGCTCAGGACCTCGTCCCCACACACCACAAGGGCCCCGACCGGGACCTCGCCCTTGCGCTGGGCGGACTCGGCCTCGTACAGGGCGAGCTGCATGTAGTACGCGTCGTCTCTTTCCATGGCCTTACACGAACATTCTACCCGGGATCAGATCCGTTGACAATAGATCCCTTAGAACATGCGACCGGTATGCTTTACAGGGGGGCAGAGAACTGCTATACAAGGAAAAGCGGTATGATCCAGTTTAAGTGTGTGTTCTGTGGCCGGAGGCATCCGGCGGATCCCATGGCACAGTCCTGCCCGGAATGCAGCGAACCCATGCTGGTGGACCTCCCGGCTGACGGGCGGAGCATCCGTCAGGGAGACACGCCCCTGGCCCGGTACCTGGATTTTCTCCCCTTCCCCGAGGTGGATGATGCACTGCACATGGGCGAGGGTGACACGCCCCTCCTCCCACTTAATCGATTGCGGGAAAAATTCCGGCTGCCCCCGGTCCTGGCAAAGAACGAGATGGTCAATCCCACCGCCAGTTTCAAGGACCGCGGCACGGTGGCGGCCCTGCACGTGGCGAAGGCCCGGGGCCTGCGCCGCATCGGGACCGTGTCCACAGGGAACATGGCAGCTTCCACGGCCGCCTACGGGGCACGGGCGGGGATGGAGACGTTCGTCCTGGTCAAGGAAGACACGACCGAGGAAAAGCTCCTCTCCACTGCGGTGCACGGGGCCAGGCTGATAAAGGTCACAGGAGACTACGGAGAGCTGGGCCGGCAGAGCTTTGCCCTGGGGAAAAAGCACGGCATCTATTTCATGAACTCCGTCGATCCCTTCCGGGTGGAAGGCTACAAGGTGACCGGCTTCGAGATCTTCGAGACGCTCCGCCCCCGAGGATCTTGGTGCATTATCGTCCCGGTCAGTTCCGGTGGGCACCTCATCGGGCTGATGAAGGCCTTTATCGAGTTCAAGGAACACGGACTGTGTCCCGAGGTTCCCACCTTCTTCGGTATCCAGGCTGAAGGCTGTTCCCCCATCGCTCAGGCGTTCGCCTCCGGCAGGCTCCGTTATGCCCGGGTTGGATCGCACGCGACCGTGGCGCAGTCCATCGCCAACCCCTCTCCGCCCGGCGGGAACATCGCGCTCAAGATGATCAGAGAGCTGGGGGGCGAGATACTCGCCGTCACGGATGAGGAGATCCTTTCTGCGCAGAGGCTCCTGGCTGAGGAAGAGGGCCTTTTCTGCCTGCCGGCCTCGGCCACGACCCTGGCGGGGATGCTCAAGCTGGAAGGCCAAGGTCGGCTGGCCTCAGGTGAGAGTGTCGTGCTGGTGCTGACAGGGTCAGGGCTTAAGAACATCCGGGCCCTGCCTCCGCAGCCATCGCGCGTTTTCACATCTGCGCTGCCGGATCTCGATCGGCTGATCGCTTCTCTGTCATGATTGAATATAATCGCATGCTCTGGCGTATTTTAAGTATGGAAACGGTTTTTTTCCATACCAATCTATGATAGGATCATTCCATACCAATCCAGGTGTATAGGAGGTTTTAATGGCAAACGATTTTCCACAAGTGGAATTCAAAATGCCCAAGATCAATCCCTTACTTCTCAAGATCGGGATCCCCGGGGTCCTGCTGCTCCTCGTGCTGGCCACGTCGCTCTACCAGATCGCCCCGGAGGAGATGGGCGTCATCCTGCGTTTCGGCAAGTTCGTGCGCACCAGCGATCCGGGGCTCCACCTCAGGCTGCCCCTTGGGATCGAGCAGTTGAGCAAGGTCCCTGTCCAGCGCCAGCTCAAGATGGAGTTCGGCTTCAGGACCACGGAACCGGGCATCCGCACCGAGTATCTCGTGTCCTCGTCTTCACGGGCTGAAGCCCGCATGCTGACAGGGGATCTGAACGTCGTCGATGCCGAGTGGATCGTGCAGTACAAGATCAAAGATGCCTACAATTACCTGTTCAAGATCCGGGATGTCAACAGCACCTTCCGCTACATGAACGAGGCGGTGGTACGTGGGATCATCGGCGACAGCTCGGTGGACGAGGTCATCACCGTCGGCCGCGTCCGCATCGCCATGGAGGCCAAGGAGGAGCTCCAGAGGCTCTGCGACCTGTACGAGATCGGCATCGAGGTCAATCAGCTGATCTTCCAGAATGTGGATCCCCCGGATCCTGTCAAGCCTTCGTTCAACGAGGTCAACGAATCCCAGCAGCAGAAGGAGCGAAAGATCAACGAAGCCTGGTCGGAGTACAACCAGGAGATCCCCAAGGCGGAGGGTGAGGCGGAGCAGATGATCCGTGCGGCCGAAGGTTATGCCATGGCTCGGGTCAATAACGCCGAGGGAGACGCCGAGCGCTTCAAGTCGATCTACCGGGAATACGCCAGGGCCCCTCTGGTGACGCGGAAGCGCCTTTACCTGGAGGCCATACTCGAGATCCTGCCCAAGGTCGATAAAAAGATCATCTTCGATGAGAACCTGAAAAACCTACTGCCCCTGCTCAACCTCAACAAGGAGGTGATAAAATGAAAGGACAGACCAAATACATCGTCCTGGGTATCTTCGCTTTCCTGCTGATCATCGTGCTGGTGGACGCCATCTACGTTGTGTCCGAGACCAACCAGGTCATCATCACCCAGTTCGGGGACCCCAAGGGCGGGGCCGTAATCAAACCGGGCCTGCATATCAAAATTCCCTTCATCCAGAAGACCAATTATTTCGAGAAGCGCTGGCTGGATTGGGACGGGGACATCAACCAGCTTCCCACCAAGGACAAAAAATATATCTGGGTGGACACCTATGCCCGCTGGCGCATCATGGATCCGCTGCTTTACTTCCAGCGCGTACGGGACGAGCGCGGCGCCCAGACCCGCATCGACGACATCATAGACGGCCAGACCCGGAACGCGGTGGCCTCCTATGACATCAACGAGATCGTACGCTCCAGCAACCGGGAATTCGAGCAGACGGAGGAAACCACCATCCTCGAATCGGCGGAGGCCATCCCCGAGATCATGGTAGGCCGGGATAAGATCGCGCAGCTCATCCTGGAAGAGTCTTCCAAGATCACCCCGGAATTTGGGATCGAGCTCAAGGACGTTCGGATCAAACGGGTCAACTATGTGGACGAGGTCCAGGAGAGGGTCTTCGAACGGATGATCGCGGAGCGCCAGAGGATCGCGGCCAAGTATCGTTCCGAAGGAGACGGCAGCAGCGCCGAGATCCGGGGACAGAAGGAGCGGGAGCTCCAGCGGATCCAGTCGGAAGCGTACCGGACTGCTCAGGAGATTAAGGGAACGGCCGACGCCAAAGCCACCAAGATCTACGCGGACGCCTACAACCTGGATCCCGAGTTCTACCAGTTCATGAAGACCCTGGAGACCTACCGCACGATCATGGACAAGGAGACCTGGCTGCTGCTTTCCACAAACGCGGAATTCCTGAAATACCTCAAATCGACCCGCAAGTAGAACCCGGTAGCCCATCAGGTATTTTTGGGAAGAACAGATCCAGATGAGAAAGGCCCGGCATCTGCCGGGCCTTTTTTCCAGCCTCACACACAGCAGGAGATTGGCCCTTAGACCGCCGGGATCTCAGCCGGGCAGGAACTCGGTGAAGCGGGACTTGTTGGGGAACAGGGCGGGAGTGCCCCCCGTGTGCAGGAAGACGATCCGGTCTGTGGACTCGAAGTATCCCTTGTTCACCAAGTCCAGGAGGGCGACAAAGGCCTTTCCCGTGTACACGGGGTCGATGAAGATGCCCTCGAGCACCGCCATCCGCCGAACGGCTTCGGCCACGTCCCGGTTGACGATCCCGTAGCCCTCTTTTATGTACTCGTCCAGAACGAGGATGTCGTCCGCTTCCACCCGGGGGGCCAGGCCCAGGGTCTTTTCCGTGTCTCGGGCAATGGACAGGACGTCCCTGCGGAATATTTCGGCTTCCTCGATGACGCTGATGCCCAGGACTCTGGTGCCTTGGCCCAAGGCCTTGGCTCCCACGGCCAGACCGGCCTGGGTGCCGCCCGATCCCGTGGCATGGATGACATAATCGACCGGTTTCTCCCCCTGCCGCTCCGCCTGTTGGTGCATCTCCAGGAAGGCGTCCACATAAGCCAGCGCCCCCAACGGCTTGTCCATGTCTCCGCC
Organism: Candidatus Aminicenantota bacterium; assembly: GCA_030620655.1. GTDB lineage: Bacteria > Acidobacteriota > Aminicenantia > Aminicenantales > Aminicenantaceae > JAUXEH01. The sequence continues at coordinate 11,499 of JAUXEH010000003.1, forward strand.
CGGCACAGACCCTCCCACCGGGGCCACATAGGGAGTGTGCCCCCACTCCCTGACTTCGGTTACCGCCTCGTCCAGGGCCTCTTCCAGGGCGGCCTCATCGATGAATTTGCCCGGGCCCCCGTCCTTGATGCGGATGCGGGCCCCCAGGATGTGGTCCAGGAGGAGGTTGCCGTCAAGCTCGTCCGGGAGGTCGTGTGTCCTGAACAGGATCAGCAGGGGGATCAGGCCGAACTTCCGGGCCGCGGCCGCAGTCTGCAGGCACCAGTTGGACTGCAGGCTGGCATAGGTGATGATCACTTCCGCCTTTTTGGCAATGACATCCGGGATGATGTATTCCAGCTTGCGCGATTTATTCCCCCCGAATCCCAGGCCGGTCAAGTCCTCCCGCTTGATTAGTATCTCAAGGCCGTTTAGCTCTCGGGACAGCCGCTCCAGCTTCCGGAGCGGCGTGGGGGCATGGATCAGCTCCACGCGCGGGAATGCTCTGAGCGTTTCTGCCAATTCATTGGGGGTCAGGCTTTGTTAATTTTGATTATTCATCTCCCCTATCCTATATCCCGATACTGGAATAAAATCAAGTCATGGCTGTTTAGATCGGCAATTCTTATGAATGATCCAGGCGCCTGGATTATTCACGAGTGGAGATTGCAGTAGATGAGAGGCGACGGCCCATGAAGGTGTGGTCGTCCACTCCGAATGGGCCGCAACGAAGCAGGTGCTGTGAGATCCGCTCGCCCGGAGGGTAAGAATTGCCGATGATTATTATTAGTTTTTTGAAGGAAATGTCGGCAATTCTTATGAATGATCCAGGCTAGAAGCGGGAGCGAGAGGTCCGCAGCTCCGCGACCTTCCTGGCGCCCCAGCCGCGGAGGTTGTCGCCGTAGTAGTATAAGATAGGGATGGCGACCAGAATAAAGATCGTGGACGTGATCAGCCCGCCCACCTGGCAGAGTGCCAGGGCCGACCAGAGGTGCTGCTTGGTCTCCCCGATCTGGATCAGGACGATCGGTAGCATCCCCAGCACCGTGGTGCTCGTGGTCAGGAAAATGGGCCGGATCCGTTCCCGGGCGCCCTCCACCACGGCCTCCAGGATGGGCAGCCCCTGCCGCCGCTTCAGGTTGATGTTGTCGACCATCAGAATGGAGTTGTTGACCACGATGCCCCCCAGCAGGATCACTCCGATGTAGGCCGAGGAGTCGAAAGAGGTGTCCGTGATCACGAAGGCCACGAACACCCCGATCAAGGCCAGCGGCACGGCCAGCAGGATGAAAAAAGGCTGGAGGAAGGACTCGTACAGGGAAGACAGGATCATGAAGATGACGATCAGTGAGAAGATGACGGCGAACAGGATCTGGCTCTTCTCCTCCGAGGTCAGGAAGCGGTCGTCCTCCATGGTGGCGGTGAACCCGGGCGGCAGCTCAATCCGATCGAAGACGGCCTGGCGGAAGCGCTCCCCGGCCTTGTAGGGACCGCGGAACTCCCACATCACCGTCATCTGGAACTGCTGGTCCTCGCGGTCGATGGAACCGGCCACGGGCTGCTCGGATAGCGTGGCCACCTCGCCGAGGCGCAGGAGCTCGCGGTTGCGTGTAAACAGCATCACGTTCTGGAGCTCCTTCAGGTCCATGCGCTCGGCCTGAGGGGATTTGATGGAGAATTCCAGCTCCCGTCCCCCGATGTTAGCTTTGATCGGCCAGGTCATGCGCCCCCGGATCATGGTCTGGATCTGGGCATACAGGTACTGCGGATCGATGTCGTACTTGCGCATGGCCTCCTTGTCGAGCTTGAGCACGTACTCGAATGATCCCTCTCCCCACCACCACCCGTAACGGCTGGATATGGTCCGCGTGTCCTTGATGCGGGGATTGCGCTTGAGGGTCCGCTCCAGGTTGGCGGCAATCTGTTTGAGCTTTTTCAGGTTGTATCCGAAAAACTTTATGCGGGAGTCATAGTAGGTCCCGCCCCCGATCCCGGAATAGTAGCCTTGGGGATCAAATCCACGGATGTTGATATTGATTCCAGCGAAATTGGTAGCCAGCTGGATAAGCTCCTCCTTGAGCAGGTAGGGCCGGTAGGACATCTCGATCTCCGGGGGGAAGCTGATACTTATGCTGGCCCGCTCGTCCGAGACACGGGTGTTGACCTCTTTTTCGTAGCTCGTCTCCAGGATCTTGTCCTCGAACTGCCGGATCACCTCGTCGGTGCGCTCCACATGGGCACCAGCCGGCAGCCCCACATAGACGACCAGGCGCTCCTCCTGGTACCAGGAGAAAAATTCTCCCAACGTGACCTCGGCACGGAACCACTTGTAGGTTCCGACAAAGATGAGGGCGATGACCAAAAACACCTCTATGGGATGTTTGATCAGGAAGCTAAGCATCCGCGCATAGAACTTGCGGTAGCGCTCCTTGCGCTTCTTGAGCGTCTTCTTCATGAGCCGGGGTGTCAGGGCGGGGATCATGGAGAAGGACACCAGCAGCGAAGCGGCCAGGGCCACGCTGATCACGATGGCCATGGGTAGATAGACCAGCCTCAGCCGGCCCTGGAAGTAAGCGATGGAAAAGAAAACGCTCATGGTGGTGAGCGTGGAGGCGAAGACCGGCAGAAACACCTCGCGCGAGCCCTGGATGGCGGCTTGGATGGGCGGAACTCCCTTCTCCCGCACCCGCAGGACGTTCTCGAACACCACGATGGAATTGTCCACGAACAGGCCGAAGCCGAGGGCCAGCCCGCCCAGGGTCAACATGTTCAGGGACGTTTTTGTCAGGTAGATCAGGTTGAAGGTCAGCAGCACGGAAAAGGCGATGGAGGATAGGACCAGGAGGGAGGGCTTGATGGAACGCAGGACCATGAAGAGGAGTACGAAAATCACGGAGATGATGATCCCCACCAGGAGGTAGATCCAGTCGAGGTACTTCTGTATCTCCTTGCTCTCGTCCTCCGAGTTGCGGAAGACCAGGTCTTTAGGCAGCTCCAGCCTCAACTCATCCAGGCGCTTCTTGACGGCCCGCGACACACCGAGCGTGCTCAGGCCCTTTTCCTTGTGGACCGTGAGGCTGATAGTGGGCTGGCCGTTGATGCGGTGGAGGCCGCGGATATCCTGGTAGGACGGCTCGAGCCGGGCCACATCCCTGAGCTTGATGGCGTTGACCCCCACCTTGGCAATGATGGTCTCTCCCATCTCCCGCAGGCTGGGGATGGGGTTGCTGACTTTGAAAAGCAGCTCCCGGCTCCCCTTCTTGACCGTGCCCGCAGGGAAGATCCGCACGCGCTCCTGGATGCGGCTGATCACGGTGTAGGGATGGATTCCCAGGCTCTGGAGTCTATCCTCATCGAGGACCACCCGGATCTCCGGGTCGGACCCGCCGAAGATCTCCACCGCGGAGACGCCCTTGACCGAACCGAGTCCGATCTCCAGCTTGTCCTTGACCAGCTCCCGCAGCTTCTGGAGGGGATAATCGCCGGAGATGGTGTACTGCAGGAAGGGCCGAGTGGTGAACTCCTCCGGGACATAGGATGTGATCTGGGGGCGCACACCATAGGGAAGCTCTTCCTTCAGCTCTGCCAACTTCTCGCGCAGCGCCAGGCGAGCGAACTCCATGTTGGTCTTGCGCACGAACTCGATGGTGATGGATGATGACCCGATCCGCGAGGAAGACATGATCTTGTGTACGCCCTTTACGGAGGAGGCCTTTTCCTCGATGGGCGCGGTCAGCTCGGTCTGGATGATCTCGGGCGGCATGCCGTGCCAAACGGTCGTGATGGTCAGCTCCGGGAATTCTTCTGTCTGGACGGGCATCTCCACCGGGATATTCAAGAAAGAATAGACCCCCAGGACTAGGAACGCCAGGAACACCATGGCCGTGGCAATGGGCCGCTCGACAAAGATCCTCATGCCTCAGTACTCCCCTTGCTTTCCGCCATCTCATAGGCCATGGGGATCAGGATGAGTGTCAGGAAAGTGGCCAGAATCAGCCCCCCGATGACCGATATGGCCAACGGCTGCTGGAGCTCCGAGCCCTTCCCCAGACCCAGGGACATGGGGAACAGTCCCAGGGCCGTGGTCACGGTAGTCATGAGGATGGGGCGCAGCCGCACCCGGCTGGCCTGCATGATGGCCTCCCTAACGCCCATGCCGCTCCGGCGCAGCTGGTTGGTGTAATCGACCTTGACGATGGCGTCGTTGACCACGATCCCGGCCAGCATCACCATCCCGATGATGGAGATCACGTTCAGGGTCTGCCCCGTGATCAGGAGCGCCCATATGGCCCCTGTCAGGCCCATGGGCAGGGTGAAGAGGATCAGGAAGGGATGCTTGAGCGATTCGAACTGGGCGGCCATGATCATGTAGACCAGCAGGGCCGCCAGCCCGAACGCGAAGATCAGGCTCTGGAAGGAGCGCTGCATCTCCTCCTGCTCACCGCTGAACACCACGCGGTACCCCGGGGGCAGCTCCAGCTCCGCAATCTTTTCCTGGACCTGGGGCACGACCTGGCTTATCTTCTTCCCGGCCAGGTTGGCGGTCACCAGCACCTCACGCTGCTGGCTTTCTCTCCGGATCTCCTTGGGCCCCCGGACGATCTTATAGCTGACCAGCTCCCGCAGCGGGATGAGCATCCCCTGGTGCGAGTACTGCTCGTTCAGCAGCGTATCTATGTTCTCCCGGACATTCTTATCCAGCCGCACCAGGATATCGTATTTCTTTTCCAGCTCCTTGAACTCGGAGGCGATCCTGCCTCCTACGGCGTTGGACAGGTAATTTCCCAGAGCAGCAGGAAATATCCCGTATTTTTCTATGGCCTGCTTGTTGATGCTGACCAGAAATTCCGGTTTCCCCTCCCCCAGGTTGGTGGAGATGTCGGTGATCCCCTCGACGGATTCCAGTTTTGACACCAGCTGCTCCGCCAGGATCCGGAGCCGGTTGAGCTCATCGCCCTTGATTTTGAGCCCGATCTCCGCCGTGCTGAAGGCCATGAGCTGGGCCAGGGTTGACTGCTCCTTGACGAGGGAGAAGGTCATCCCCGGCACGGCATACATCCGCTGCCTCAGGCCCTCCATCAGCGGCTCCACATCCTCCTCTTCATAGGCCTCGATATAGAGCCGGGCCGAGTTGAGTGAGATGTCCGGGTTGAGCGCTTCCATCCCGCTCACAATGCCGACCTGAGAGAACGTGGCCTTGACCGCTTCCTGGTTTTTTAGCCAGACTTCCAGGGTACGGACGATGTCCGAGGTCTGCTCCATGGAATAGTCGACGGGTGTCTTGAGGTTGGCCTCGAAGGCCACGGACTCCGGTTTGGGCATGAGCTCCCGGGGGATGCGTGACGCCGCGTAGGCCGTGATCCCCAGGAAGATCAGCGACCAGAAGATCACGATCCCCTTGTGGGCCAGGCTCCACTCCAGAGTCGCATGATACACTTTCTCGAACCGGGCATACATGGCATTGTAAGCCTTGAACACGGCCTTGATGACAGGCCTGAAGGGCAGGCTCAGGTAATGGAACAGGAGCAGCAGCAGCTGGCTTACGAGGCTGAATATCAGGTTCAGCACCCAGAAGATTCCCTTGGGGATGTTGTAGAGGAGCCAGCGCAGCCCCCGAAAGGGGAACAGCAGGATGTTTTTCTTTTTGGTTTTATCGCCCGGATTGGTGTCGGGCGGCGCTGCCGCGGCCGGGGTTTTGGAGGCCCGGGGTGTCAGCTTGACGTCGATCCGGCGTGAGGCCAGCATGGGGAGCAGCGTCAGGGAGACGATCAGCGATGAGAGCATGGCAAAGGTCACGGTCAGCGCCTGATCCTTGAACAGCTGCCCGGCCACCCCGTGCACATAAATGACCGGCAGGAACACCGATATGGTGGTCAGGGTCGAGGCGGTCACCGCCATCCCCACTTCCCGCGTTCCCACCACGGCCGCATCGAAAAGGCTTTTTCCTGAAGACCTGTGCCGAAAGATGCTCTCGGATACCACGATGGAGTTGTCCACCAGCATCCCGATCCCCAGCGCCAGGCCACCCAGAGACATGATGTTGAGGGTGATGCCCCGGTAATACAACAGGTTGAAGGTGGCGATGATGGCAATGGGGATGACACCGGCGATGATCATGGGAGTCTTGAAGTCCTGCAGGAAGACAAAGAGGACCAAAAACGCCAGGATCCCACCGAAGAGGATGGAATTACGCACCGAAGAGATGGCGTTTTCTATGTACTTGGCCTGTTCGGATACTATAAAGATTTCGATGCTCGGATTCTCCGCCTGGATATCCTCCAGGATCTCGCGTGCGGTCTGCGTCACCTTCACGGTGTTGGCGCCCGCCTCCTTGCGGACCAGGATGCCGATGCTCTCACGACCGTTGAGACGGGTGATCCCCTGGCGCTCCTTGATGGAATCCCGTATTTCGGCTACGTCCTTGAGCCGGATGACCCCACGCTCCCGGGTGGTCTTGATGCTGATCTCGCCGATCTCGTCCAGTTCCTCGAACTCCCCCACCACACGCAGCGCATAGCGGAACCGCCCTTTGTTGATGGTCCCCCCCTGCAGGTTCTGGTTGAAAGCATCGATGCGGTTGGAGATCTCGTCGATGGTCAGACCGTAGAGGGTTAGGTAGCGGGGATTGACCTCGATATGGATCTCCCGCTCGACACCCCCCGCGATCTCGGCGGAACCGATCCCCTCGATCTGCTCCAGCCGGGGCTTGACCAGCTCCTCCGAGAACTCCTTGAGCTCCAGCAGCGACCTGTCCCCCGAGATGGAGAGCACCAGGATGGGTTTGCTCTGGGGATCAAACGGGATGATAGTCGGATCCTCGGCCTGGTCGGGAAGCTGGACCCCATCCAGGGCCTCCCGGGTGTGCAGCATGGCGAAATCCATGTCCGTACCCCAGGCGAACTCCAGGATCATGTACGAGAAGCCCTCCTTGGAAACGGATTCCACACGCCGCAGCCCGGGGATGCGGCTAACGGCCGCTTCCAGGTCATCCGTGATGATGGTCTCGATCTCTTCTGGGGCCACTCCCGGGTACTGGGTGACCACCGACAGCCGTGGGTAGCTGATGTCCGGGAGCAGGTCGACGCTGAGCTCGCTCAGGGAGACAAAACCCAGCAGGACAATGGCCACAAAGAACATCATGGTGGTTACGGGTCGCTTGGCAGCGATGTGCGTGATCTTCATGTCTTCTTACCCTCTACGGGGCCGCTCTCGGGCCCTCCATCTCTCTATTCTCTATTATATATACGCCTCTTTTATCCTAAATGCTAATACGTAGTAAGCATATCCAAAACAGTGTTGATTTTTAGATCAGTCGGGTAAGCTGATAAGGAAGCCATCCGGAGGCGAGCGGGCATGGTTCCTCGAAGAGGAGAGCGAGCCGAGGAATAAGGTGAGTCTCCTCGCGGGGGAAAACCACCGGGCTGACGTTTCAGCTTACCCGACTGTTGCTTTATCACGGTCTTGGACATGCTTTCTAATACGTATTATCTCCACTCAAGTTGTCGTTCGATCCTCTTCTTGTTCTCTTTAACCCTGTCTCCTTCCGGAGCGTTGCCTCAAATCACAACCCTGCAGCTGCCGGCAGCTCAGCTCCCCCGCGCGGAAGGCGGCATGGATATGCGAGATCGTAGCCACCTCCAGCGGGAAAGTCTCTCCTTCTCTAACTGCTCGATCCACTGGTTTACAGGCCATGAGCGTAAGCAGGAGCCACAACAGCGCCAGCAGCCCGAATGCGGCCAGAGCGATAAACAGGATTTTGCGTAACATGTTCTCCTCCCTTTGACCGGGCTCACTCATAGGGCTGCAGGCTCAACATCACCGCCGCCGGTGCTTCCTCATACAGGATCCGGGCCTTCTTATAGAAGAACAGATGCAGGTAGACTCTGATGCCCGTCAGAAGAATCAATACAGCACCGAAAAAAAAGGGAAACGCGGCCGGATGTCTCAGCAGCGCAGCTTCTACTGCGGTCAGTATGAATACATACCCCAGGAAAGCCAGCGTATAGGCCAGCCAGAAGAGCTGGATGCGCTCCTGGCCCGGGAGATAGGAACAGGTGAAAGGGATTTTCCGCTGCTTCAGAAAAAGGACTTCCATAAGGACAACCGAGACCGCACAGCCGTACAGGCAGTGATAAAGGGCCATGACCGGATCCCAGATAGAAGTATAAAAGATAAAGAGGAGAAAAAACAGTGGAATCAGGGCGCGGAACAGGATAAGTTTCCGCAGGGAAGAAAAATAATGGTGCTTGACCCTGTCCTCGGTCAGCCGGAACACCCAATTCGCCTCTAACACCGATGGGATCTGGATCACGCCGCGGATCCCGATCAGGAGGAAGAAGCTCAGGATCAGTGGGACGGCCAGCAGGGTTTGGTTGGGACGGCCCCCCGGACTGAGGATCTCCGGCTGCGGCAGCACCAGGACCAGTATCAGCCCCACGGCTACGGCCAGGAAACTGGCCAGCCGCACCTTGTGGAACATGCTCTGTTTCAGGGTCTGCTGGATGAAATGGAATACCGCCCGCTGCACGGGGTGGGGCAGGAATACGGCATCGAAGGCGCTCTGCAGTCCGGCCCGGATCCGCGCGAACCGGGGCCTCGAGGCCCTGCCGGCGGCCATGTGTCTGAGATACCGGCGGTAGCCCAGCCCCATGGCGACATAGGAAAGGCCCACGGTGGAGACGAGGGAAAGGACGGCCAGCGAGGCGAAGGGGCGGAAAAAGGCATCCGCATTGCCCAGCAGGGACTCGTACAGCCCGGTGAACCACATGGGGGGGAAGAGGTAGAGGAAGCCGGAATAGCCGGCCTTGAGGCTGAGAAATGTGCCGAAGGAGGGTGCGAACAGAACCGTGCCGGTCAGGTACATGACCAGGAAAAAGACGTAGGCGGCCAGGAAGATCGATCGGATGTACACGGAAAGGCGGCGGAAGAGCCGGAACCCGAGGACGTTCATGAGCAGGCCGATCAGGAGCACATTGAGAAAAAAGAAGAAGTACAGGGCCGCTAAGTTGGACAGCAGATGCACTCCCATGAAGCGCAGCCCATAGGACAGGCTGCGGGACTGCCACTTGACCAGGTAGAACGCATGGGTGAAGACGGAAAGAGCGTTTATGGCGACGGCGAACAGGGACACGAACAGGAACAGGCTGGCGAACTTAGCCAGGAACAGGGTCCGGATCCTGACCGGAAGCGGCATAAGGTTGGCATAATCTCGGCCGTCGGGGAAAATGACATCCCATTCGAACACGGTGATGAAACCGATCAGCAGCATGAAAAACGTGGTCACATAGCATTTTTCCACCCATGAGGTTCCCTGATCTTCGGAAAGCGCGTACCTGAACAGCATGACGTTGGAGACATGTCCGCAGAGCACCGCCAGGAGCGCCTGGATGCCGATGATCTTCTCCCGCATCTGGTCTCCGAACGACACCACATCGTTGTGAAAGAGGCGCAGGTAGAAATGCCGGGTGAGGATTACGAAATGTTTCAGTTCACCCCGGGCCGAGCGGAGGAGGATTCGTGTATCCCACATGGGCCCGTCAGGTCTGGGGGCGTATGGCGGCCAGGATCTCCCGGGCCTTGGCTTCGGTGTCTTCCTTGACCACCAGTTGGCTGAAGATCTCCTCCAGGCTGGGCAGCCGCATGAGCTTCCTCAGGTTCGCCACGGAGTCGTCCGCCACGATCGATCCCTTGTGGATGATGATGGCCCGGGAGCACACCTTCTCCACCACCTCGAGGACATGGGAGGAGTACACGATGATCCGGCCGGACCCGGCCAGCATGCGAACCAGGTCCTTTATGACCCGGCCGGTGGTCACGTCCAGCCCGGAGAGGGGCTCGTCCAGCAGCAGGATCTCCGGATCGTGCAGCAGCGCGGACGAGATCAGCACCTTCTGGACCATCCCCTTGGAATACGAAGATATGGCCATGTCCATCTCCATGGAGAGCTCGAAAGACTTCATCAGTTCCTTGATCCGGGGCTTGAGAATCCGATCCGGGATGTGCCGCAGCCGGCCCACCATGAGCAGGTAATCGTAGGCACTGAGGTGGGGATAGATCTCCGCGTTCTCAGGCACATATCCGATCCTTTTCTTGAAAGAATAAAGATCTTTGGATATATTGGTTCCACGGTATTCGATGGCACCGCTGGTGGGCTCCAGCAGCCCGGCCAACATCTTGATGGTGGTGGACTTACCGGCCCCATTGGGCCCGAGGTATCCGACGACCTCTCCCGGTTCTACTCGGAAGCTGACCTTTTTGACGGCGGGAAAAACCGAGAACTTCTTGGTGACATCGCGCAGTTCCAGCATTTACAGCGGCCTCCTGGCGCCGCATTACATCTATATACCTCGCTCACGAGGATTTATTCCACCAGATTCTGAGTGCCATGCGTATAAGAATCCAGTATAATAGGAACAATATTCAAGGGAGGCGAACATGCCCAGAGCACTTCCGATGATGCTGCCCGCTCTTGTATCGCTGGTACTCGTCCACTGCGCCGGCACGCCCCAGCCCGAGGTGACCCCCCAGGAGGTCGCCCAGTACAACCTGAGGCTCAAAGAGGCCGATGGCCTCTTACCGTCCTATAACTATGTCAACATGAAGCGGGCCTTCGATATCTACGGCGAGCTCCTGCCCTTCCCTGCCTTTAAGCAGAAGACAGGAGAGCGCTACATCCAGACCGCCCTGGTGCTGGCCCTGCGGGAGCGCGAGCTGGGGATCACGGATTCCAATGTGCTCCAGCAGGCCAAAGACTTGATCGCAACCGCCCCCTATCTGGAAGGATTTCTCAGATATGTGGATATAGTGGAGCACATCCCGAGCAATACCAAGGGCATAACCGGAGGGACCGAACAGAGCAGCGAGGGCATGGACGACTACTTCGAATGGATCAAACACAATGTGGAACCCATCAACGCCCACCTGAAGGAAAAATCCACCTCCTCAGATCTCTTCGCCTATCTCTACATCTCCTTCCACGGCTCCTTCGCCCACAGGTTCCCTGAGATAGATGACATGAAAACCCTGGGCAACCTGTTTCCTGTCTCGCCCCTCATCCGTTTCAAGCTCTCCATCTATCCCATACTGGATGACCGAGGCTTGAAAGGCATCCTGGATGCAGACCCTGAGTTTTATGAGGCGGACCTGTTCCTGGGTGCCGTGGAAATGCAGGCGGGGAAGCTTCTGTCCGCGGAGAAGAGATATCTGAATGTCAATACGCACATACCGAAGTCCACCTCGGCCGTCATCTCGCTGGCCAGCGTCTGTTTCCAGCTGGAAGAGTTCGACCGGTGCCTGGAATTCAACGACAAGGCGCTCGATCTGGCTCCGCGCTACCGGGACGCCATCCTGGGCCGGGCCATGTGTCTGGGCTACCTGGGGCGCCATAAGGATGCCCTGGCTGAACTCCAGAAGATGCTCGACCTGGGCAGCTATTACCTCGGTGAATCCAATTACTGGATTGCCTGGAATCTCAACGAGCTGGGACGCATCGATGAGGCGCAGACACATGTCGAGAAGGCCAAGGATTACCTGATCGGCCATCATGAGGTCATGCTGCTGGCGGGGCTGGTCGCCTATCAGCAGAAGCGTCTCGAGGATGCCGAAAGGGACCTCACCGAGACGCTCGAAATAAATTTTTACGAATGCGAGGCCGCCTTCTATCTGGGAAAGATCCATGCCGACCGGGCGGAGTGGCCCGATTCCGGGAGCTTCTTTGAGAGGGCGGCGAGCTGCAATCATCAGATGGAGGCGGCTCTTAACGCCAAGATCCGGGAGATCGAAGAGTCCGCCATGTCGGCGGCCCGGAAAGAAAAACACATCCGCAAAAAAAAGACCCAGCTCCTGCAGACCAGCCGGACCAAGGCCACGGCCTATTACAACGCTGCCGCCGGCTTCTACAACGCCAAGATGCAGGACAAGGCCCTGAGCATGGCCGAAAAGGCGGCCGAGCATCCCGTGACCCGGGAGAAGGCCCGGGAACTCATCACCGCCATCAAACAGAAATCCCCCTGAGGATCCCTTCCCCGGTCTCTTTGTCAAGATCGTAAATATTCTTTACGTTTTTCCCAGGTCCTGCCGTCAGGCAGCCTCACACTCATGGGGAAGCACAAACAAGGCACGTTTTTTGCATTCACTCAGAGTCAGCGGGAATAATCTTCGATTCCAGTTGTACATAAAATGGGAGCGAGAATGAGTCGGAATGAAAGCGAAGAGGAACTTATGCTCATCGTGAAAGCCAAAAAAGGCGATTCCAACGCGTACGAGTCGCTGGTGCGGAAGTATCAGAGGAGCATTTATTATCTCTGTCACCGCATGACCGGGGCCCACCAGTCAGCGGATGACCTTTCTCAAGAGACTTTCGTCAAGGCTTATTTCGCCCTTCCCAAATTCAACGAGGAGATGAGCTTTTTCGCCTGGATTCGAAAGATCGCCGTCAACAGCACCCTGAACTATCTCAAACTCCGAAACAGGGAGAAGCCTCTGGCAGAAGACAACCCGCCACCCGGGACCGGCAATCCCGGCTCGTATGCCGCGATGCCGGAAGCCAAGCTGGAGCAGAAGCGGATGGAGCAGACATTCCAGGAGGCGCTTCACTCCCTGCCTGCGGACCAGAAAGCCATTTTCATACTCAAGGTGTTCGAAGAACAAAGCTATAAGGACATCGCGCGGGTCATGAACATCCCTCACGGCACGGTGATGTCACGACTCAGCCGGGCTCGACAAAAACTCAAGCACGCCATGGCCGCATACCTCGAGGGAGGTGACGCATGAAACACGAGAAGATCCGCGAGTGGCTCAGCGCCTACCTGGACAGCGAGCTCTCCGCCCGGGACAAGGTCGTCGTCGAGGAACATCTGGGCGGCTGCCCGGACTGGCGGACTGAACTGGCCCAGCTGCGCCTGTTGGATTCCATTTCCCGGGAAGTCCCTCAACCTCCTCAGGAAGACGAATATTGGGAGTCCCTGCCGGCCAAGATCCACTCCGGTATTTCAGACCAAATGAAGACAGCGCCTTCCAAGGAGGGAAAAATGTTCAAGGATGCTTTCATCAAGGGTGATCAGAACATCGGCGTAAAGGCCTTTGTTTTCCCGTTTTCCCTGACCGTGCATGCCGCCATCATTCTCTTGATGCTGGTCCTTCCTCTGATGAATACCGGGAACCTGCCGGAGGTAGAGATCTACAGCGCATTTCTTGCTCCTCCACCGCCGCCTCCACCACCGCCTCCACCGCCGGCGAAGAAACGCACCCGTTCCACGCGCACCACCCGCATCAAACCCGTTCAGGCCAAAACCACCATCCAGCCCGGGCAGCTGGTGGCTCCTGTCGAGATCCCGGATGAGATCGCAGAGGAAGAACTGATGGACATCGGCATCGAGGGCGGAGTCGAAGGCGGCGTGGAAGGCGGCGTGGTCGGCGGAGTGCTCGGCGGTGTCGTGGGCGGAGTGCTCGGCGGAGTGGTCGGTGAGATCGAGGCGCCGGTGCGTGCCGGGGGCGAGATCCGGGCTCCCAAGCTGATAAGGCGTGTGGATCCTCCCTACCCGGAACTGGCCCGACAGGCCCGGGTGGAGGGTGTGGTCATCGTCGAGGCCATCACCGATGTCTACGGCCGTGTCCAGACGGTCAGGGTCCTGCGCTCCATCCCCCTGCTCGATCAGTCGGCCATCGATGCCGTCCGCCAGTGGCTATACGAACCCATGCTCATCAACGGGAAACCGCGCGGCGTGATCTTCACGGTGACGGTGACCTTTAAACTGAAGTGAACGTGTAATGCATATTCCCACTCCACAGGAGAGCGGCTCAAGCTTTTGTGCTAGAATGCCCAGTATACCATTACAGGAGGACAGGCATGCCATTGATCGAGATCCATTTGCTGGAAGGCCGTACGGACAAGCAGAAGCGGGCGCTCCTGGATGCGGTCACCGAGGCCGTCCGCGATTCCATCGGTGCGCCCCTCTCCACTATACGCGTCTGGATCCAGGAGTTCTCGCCCAAGGAGTACATGGTGGCGGGTGAACTCTACGCCGACAAGCAGAAAAAGTAAAAAGGGATACAAAGGGGACAGGTACATTTAGCGTGCTAAATGTACCTGTCCCCTTTATTTCCTTTATTTCCCTTTTTTCAGATGGATTATTCACGAGTCGAGATTGCAGCAGATACAAGGCACGGTTTGTAAAACAAATATCGGCATTTCTTATGAATGATCCATCTTATTGCACAATGCGTATACGTGCGTCATGCGCGATGGTGAAGTGGCCGTCGATCAGGACCTGGTTCCCGGGTTCGATCTCGCCGCCCGGATCGTCGGTGGGCAGCACCTCGGCGTATTCCTCGTTCTCCAGGCCGATGGCGATGTACTTCCACTTGGCCCGGTCACCCTCCACCACGAACACCAGTTTCCTCTGGTTTCGGGTCAGTATGGCATCCTGGGGAACGAGCAGTCGGTCGGGGTAGATCTCGGCCGCGATCTCGACCTCGGCGTGCATGCCGGGTTTTACAGCCTGATCCACGTTCACCATCTCCACGATCACGTTGCAGGTCTTGTCCGCCGGGTCGACGATCGGGCTGATCGCGTGTACCCGTCCTTTGAACACCTGCCCGGGATAGGCGCTGAACTTGAGTTCCACCTCGCGCCCCACCTTCATCTTCCCGATCTCGCTCTCCAAGACCTTGGCATGGACCTGGACCTTATCAATGTTGACGAGCGTGAACAGGTCGGAGCCGGTGGAGACGTGCTGACCTGGTGAGATCTGGATGTTGGTGATGATCCCGGAAAATGGAGCCCGGACCTGGGATTTTTCCAGCGCCAGACGCGCCTGCTTGACCTGGATCTCAGCCTGGGTCAGGCCCTGCGATACCTCCATGATCTCATCTTTTTTAGCCCCGGATTTAATGATATCGATCTCCAGCTGCCTGCTGCGCCGTTCGAATTCCTTCTGAGAAATCATGCCCTTCTGATACAGCTCGCTGACCTCCTCGAATTTCTTTATGAGGCTCTGCCCTTCCGAGTCCGGCGCAGTCCCTTCCTGGTTGCTGCCCGCGAACTGCTGCTCGAGTATGAACTTGGAGAGCGTCTCCAGCCGGCTGGCTTCGCTGTTCTCCAGGTTCAACCTGGCCTCCCGGTCATCCAGTTCCAGCAGGACCTGCCCCTGTTTCACACGCTGGCTCTCCTTCACCAGGATCCGCTTCACCTTGCCGGAGATTTCGGCCTTCATGCCGACATGCATGTTCGTTACCGCTTCTCCCGGAGATTTAAGTCGGATGATCAGATCGCCGCGTATGACCTCCCCTACCTTGACGGGTAAGGGCGTCTCCGTCGGCCGC
>JAUXEH010000234.1 GCA_030620655.1 Candidatus Aminicenantota bacterium
CAAGACCCGTGCGACCCGGGAGATCACGGTCAAGTTCAGCCTCAGCAAGATGTTCATCCCGGCCCTGGCGCTGGCCGCCCTGGCCGCCGTAACCTTCTTCGGCTGGCGGATCCTGGCCAAACGGGATGTCGTGCTCTTCGCAGCCGACAAGCCGTCCCTGGCGGTGATGCACTTCGAGAACAACACCGGGGACGTTAACCTCACCCACTGGAGGAAGGCCCTCTCCGACCTCTTGATCGCCGACCTGAGCCAGTCCCGTTTCCTTCAGGTCCTGAGCGGGGAGCGGCTGTACGAAGTCATGGAGGAGCTGGACCTGCTCACGTCCTCGAGCTACTCGTCCGGTGATCTCAGAGAACTGGCCGAGCGCGGGGGCGTGCGCTACGTGCTGGTGGGACAGATGACCCAGGCCGGAGACACCATACGCCTCAATACGACCCTCCAGGAAGCCCGGACCGGCAAGGTCCTGGGCTCCGAGCAGGTGGAGGGGGAGGGTGTGGACAGCCTTTTCTCCCTGGTCGATGACCTGACCAAACGGATCAAGGAAGACTTCAAGCTCTCCGAGGAGAAGATCGCCTCGGACGTGGATGCCAAGGTCGAGGAGATCACCACCTCATCGGCCGAAGCGCACCGCTACTACAACGAGGGCATGACCTATCACAACCGCGGCGACTACACCAAGAGCATTCCCTACATGGAGCTGGCCGTGGCGCACGACCCGGAGTTTGCCATGGCCTACCGGGCTATGTCGGTGGCCTATCAGAACCTGGGTTACCAGAACGAGGCGGACCGCAGGCTGGAGAGGGCGTTCGAGCTGAAAGACCATGTCTCCGAGAGGGAGCGCTATTACATCGAGGCCGATTACTACCGACGTTCCGAGGCGACCTATGACCAGGCCATCGCCGCCTACGAGAAACTGCTGGTGATCTACCCCGACGACAGCGTGGGCAACAACAACCTGGGTGTGGTGTACAACTCCATCGAAGAGTACGACAAAGCCCTGGAGCGCTTCGAGGTCAATGTCCGTAACCGGCAGAAGAACTACCACTCCTATACCAACCTGGCCAACATCTATCTGCTCCTCGGCCGGCTGCGCAAATCCGAGGGGGTCTCGAGGCTCTACCTGGATGAGATCTCCGATCACCCCCAGATGCGCGCCCAGCTCGCCGGGGTCCTCATGCGGCAGCGCAAGTTCGACGAGGCCCTGGAGCAGGCCGACAAGGCCCTGGCCCTGAATCCATCCTCTCCGGACGCGATCGCCACCAAGGGGAACATATACTTCCTGCAGGACGACAAGGAACAGGCCCTGGCCGAGTTCCGGAAGCTGCTGGAGATCGAGCAGCCGATGGCCAATCTCTACGCGCGGAATGTGCTCTCGAATTTCTACATCGCCCAGGGCAAGATGGCGCTGGCCGAGGAGCAGCTGCTGGAGGGGCTGGCGCTGGCTGAGATGCTGGGTGAAAAAGTCTGGATCGCCGGCATGCACTCCAGCCTGAGCTACGTCCACGCGCTCAGGGGCCGATCTCAGGAGGCGGACCAGGCCGGCAGGCTGGCCGTGGAGAACGCCCGGGCGTCCGGATCTATGGAAAGCCAGAGGAAGGCCATGTTCACGAGAGCCCTGGTGCAGGTCATGCTGAACGACCTGGAGGGGGCGCGCCTGTCCGTCCAGGAACTGCGTCAGGTGGACGCGCAGGGCCTGAATCGGCGGGCCGTGCGCCATGTCTACCTGCTCGACGGCCTCCTGCTCTGCCGGGACGGGAAACACGACGAAGCCCTGGAAGAATTCAGGCGTGCACGCGAGCTTATGCCCATGCTCGATGGGGCCCAGATCCTGCTGTCCGACGCCATGGGCGAAACACTGTGGGCGGCCGGCAAACCGGATAAGGCCCTGAAGATCTACACCGGCATCCAGAGGAGGCCGCAGGCGCAGCTGGAGGACAGCTACCTCTACGTCAGGAGTTTCTTTCAGATGGCCCGGATACTGCAGGAGCAGGGCAAGGACGGCGAAGCCCGAACCTATTATGAGAAGTTCCTGGACCTCTGGAAGGATGCCGACCCCGACATCCCGCTGCTGCAAGATGCCCAACAGCGGCTCCGGAGCCTCTCTCAGTAAACTCACCCACGCATGACCCCAGAATGAGGCCGAACTCTGCCCCTTGAAAGAACTTGGCCGGCCTGGGGGCTTGACTTACAGGACATCGCTTTATATATTCAGGAAAGGCGAGAAGTAAATGAGGGGGACAGAATGTTCGCACGCGTGACCACACTTTATCTTCGGAAGGATCTGATCGAAAAGGCCATTGAGGTCGCTGAAGAAAGCATCGTTCCGGCGGCCAAGAAGCAGGCGGGATTCAGGTCGCTGGACGTGCTTCTTGACCGGGAGAGCGGTAAGGTCTACTTTATAACTTATTGGGAAAGTAAGGAGCATATCGAAGCCAACCAGGAGAGCCAGTACTACCAGGAACAGCTGCTGAAGCTCATGGTGACCTTCACAGCCGATCCCATCAGGGAGAGCTTCGAGGTCGTGATCCAGGCCTGATCCCCATCCTCACCTCCGCACCAGCCTTCACCGATCCCACGAGCCACCGGAGCAAGACCGGTTCCACAAAAACATAGACAACCGCCCTAAAAGCCGGATAAACTAGCCTGGATAATTCATAAAAAATGTCGATCATAATAGAATATAAAAATGGGAGAACAAAGTTTTTTGTATACCCACCGAAAAATCTCATGTAAGCCATTGATATTACATGTATTACGTGAAAAATCGACATTTTTATGAATTATTCAGGCTAAAGATTTCGAACTTATTCACAGGAGGTGTGCGATGCGGAGGATGACGGTCTTGGCTTTGGGCCTGTGTCTGTGTCTCTCTCTGGCCTGGGGGCAGCCCCCGACCATCCGGTCCGAGGTGTCGGGGATGCGGGCCTATTCGGGGTACTTCCCCTTCTACTGGGACGCCCGGACAGGGAGGATCCTGCTGGAGGTCGACAAGCTCGACCAGGAGTTCCTGTACGTGAACTCGCTGCCGGCCGGGCTGGGGTCCAACGACATCGGCCTGGACCGCAGCCAGCTGGGGCGCAGCCGGGTCGTGAAGTTCCATCGTGTCGGACCCAAGGTGCTGCTCATACAGCCCAATTACGCCTACAGGGCGGACAGCAAAGACCCGGACGAACGCAAAGCCGTGCGCGATGCCTTCGCCCAATCGGTCATCTGGGGATTCAAGGTCGAGGCCGAAGAGGAGGGGCGGGTGCTGGTCGACCTCACGCCCTTCCTGATGCGCGACGCTCACGGTGTCACGGACCGCATCCGCCGCTCCCGCCAGGGGAGCTTCCGGCTGGATGTCTCCCGCTCGGCCGTGTACCTGCCCAACACGAAGAATTTCCCCAAGAACACGGAGCTGGAGGCGCTCTTGACCTTCACGGCCGGGGATGCGGGCAATTATGTCCGCCAGGTGGCGCCGGACCCCTCGTCCATAACCCTCCGCCAGCACCACTCCTTTGTGGAGCTTCCGGGACCGGGGTATGAGCCCCGCGTTTGGGATCCCCGCTCCATGTTCAGCAGCCGTTCCGGGTACATGGATTTCGCCATGCCCATCGACCAGCCCCTGCAGAAGAAGCTGATCGCCCGCCACCGCCTCCAAAAGAAAGATCCCAACGCTAAGGTCAGCGACCCGGTGGAGCCCATCATATACTACATCGACCGGGCCGCGCCCGAGCCGATCCGCAGCGCACTGCTGGAGGGGGCCGGCTGGTGGAACGAGGCGTTCGAGGCCATTGGCTTTCGTAACGCCTTCCAGGTAAAGATCCTGCCGGAGGGCGCGGACCCGATGGATGTCCGCTACAACATGGTCAACTGGGTGCACCGCGCCACCCGCGGCTGGTCCTATGGAGGCTCGGTCACGGATCCGCGCACCGGAGAGATCATCAAGGGGCATGTGGCGCTCGGGTCCCAGAGGATCCGCCAGGACTTCCTGATCGCCTCCGGGCTGGTCACCGAATACGACGGCAGCCCCGGCGCCACCCGCGCGGCCGTGGAGATGGGCCTGGCGCGCATCCGCCAGCTTTCCGCCCACGAGGTGGGGCACACCCTGGGAGTGGGGCACAACTACGCCTCCAGCGTCAATGACCGCGCCTCGGTCATGGACTACCCCCATCCCCGGGTCAAGATCACGGAGGACGGCCGGCTGGACCTTTCCGATGCCTATGACACCGGGATCGGAGCCTGGGACAAGGTCTGTATGGCCTACGGCTACCAGGATTTTCCCGACGGCGTGGATGAAGAGAAGGAGCTCAGGGCCATCCTCGACCGCGCCTTCGACAGCGGCCTGCTCTACCTGACCAACCAGGATGCCGCTCCTGCCGGTGGAGCCCACCCCCTGTCCAATGACTGGGACAACGGGACCGATCCCGTGGACGAGCTCGTCCACAAGATGAAGGTGCGTGCCATCGCCCTCGCCAATTTCTCCGAGAAAAGAGTACCGGTGGGTGAGCCTATGGCCGGGCTGGAGGAGATCCTGGTGCCGGTGTATCTGTTCTGCCGCTATCAGATCGAGGCGGCGGCCAGTGTCATCGGCGGGCTGTACTACGGGCACACGGTCCGGGGCGGGGCCCAGGCAGACCCCTCGTTCGTCCCTGCACAGGAGCAGTACCGCGCCCTGGACGAGCTGCTCCGGACCCTGGCTCCCGAGAACCTGGCCGTTCCCGAACACGTCCTGCGGATCCTGCCGCCCCGGGCGCCCGGCATGGGTCAGACACGGGAGCTCTTCCCCGGCTACACCGGGATCACCTTCGATCCCCTGGGTGCGGCCGAGACCCTGGCCGGCATCACGGCCGCCAACCTGCTGCATCCGGAGCGGGCCGCCCGCCTGATCCAGTACCATGCCCGGAATCCCGAGCTCCCGGACTTCCATAACGTCCTGGACCGGCTGGTCGATTTCACCTGGAACGCGGCGGAAAGGGACGGAATGCACGGCGAGCTCCAGAGGGTGGTCGACAACGCCGTGCTCTATCACCTCATGGGGCTGGCCGTCTATGAGGGCGCGGCGCCCCAGGTGCGGGCCGTGGCCCGGTGGAAGATCGAGGAGCTGGTCGCCTCGCTCGGAAGTAAGGCAAAGGCGGCGGGAAGCGTCAACCGGAAAGCCCATTTTCTGAATGGATTGGCCCTGATCGAGCAGTTCCGCAGGGACCCGAGCCAGCTGAAGCTCCCGGTGCCGCTCTC
>JAUXEH010000339.1 GCA_030620655.1 Candidatus Aminicenantota bacterium
ATCACCGTCATCCACAGGGACTCCCCGCCTCGCTCCACCTGGAATTCCAGCTCCTGGTCGGGGCTCTTCTCGAGCAGTTCGATGAACTGGTAGGTGTAGATCAGCTCTCCGTTAATGGCTGTCACTACATCGCCTGCCTGAAGGCCGGCCTCTTGCGCCGGCGAATTGGCCAGCACCATGTTCACCTGGACCTGGACCTTGCCGTAGAAGCCGGCATATCCCATCTGAAAACGGGTGATGCTCTCGGTGTGCAGATCCACATTCAGGAACTCGTCTCCCCGCTGGATCTCGACCTGGATGGTCTTTTCCGGGCGGATGCCCACGGCAATTTCCACTTCCTGCCAGGTGGGTGTGGGATCGTTGTTGATGCTCAAGATGGTATCGTCGATCCTGAGGCCGGCCTCGGCCGCCGGAGAGTCGGGCTCGATCCAGCCGATGACCGGGGTTTCTTCCACATACGCGGCCACATCCACGCCCGCCATGTTGATGACGGCCACGAGCACTAAGGCCAGGACCAGGTTCATGACAGGGCCGCACAGGATCACCAGGAAACGCTGCCAGCGCTTGGCTGCCAGGAAATCCCCGGCCTTGACCTCTCCCCCTGTTTTGAGGCCCTCGAGCGCCGCCTCTTCCCCGGCAAAGCGCACGTATCCCCCCATGGGGATCAGGCTGATGCGGTAGTCGGTGCCTTTGTTCTTGAATCCGAAGAGCCTCTTCCCGTAACCGAATGAGAAGACCTCAACATTGATCCCCACCAGTTTGGCCATGAAGAAATGGCCGAACTCGTGCACAAACACCAGGACCCCGAATACGATGATGAACGCGAAAAGCGTGCCTAGAATCGATATCATTTTACTTCCTCTGCTGCAGCTGCTGCCGGGTACGTTCTCGTACTTCCCGATCTACTGCGAAGATGTCGTCCAGCGTCCGGACGTCGGTATACTTCTGAGAGGCCAGGGCATCGGCCACGACCTCATGGATCTGGGCAAAATTGATCTGTTTCTCGAGATAGGCCTCCACGGCCAGCTCGTTGGCGGCATTCAGGGCCACGGAAAAGGCCTGCTCCCGCTCCAGGGCCTGGTAGGCCAGGCGGACCAGCGGGAACTGGTCCAGGTCCACGTCATAGAATTCCAGGTTCCGGATCCTGCTCAGATCCAGGGCCGGCAGGCCGGATTCGCTCCTCTCCGGGTAGGTCAGGGCGTACTGGATGGGGATCCGCATATCGGTCTGGCTCAACTGGGCCAGCATGGATCCGTCGCGCATCTCGACCAGGGAGTGCACGATGCTCTGAGGGTGGATCAGGATCCCCAGCTTGTCCCGCGACAGGTTGAACAGCCAGCGGGCCTCGATCAGCTCGAGCCCCTTGTTCATCATGGTGGCGGAGTCTATGGTCACCTTCTTGCCCATCTTCCAGCGGGGATGATTCAGCGCCTCCTCAGGAGATTTGAATCTCATCTCCTCAGGGCTGAGACGGAAAAAAGGGCCGCCCGATGCCGTCAGGATCACCCTGCGGATATCCTGCTGGTTTTCCTTGGCCAGGCACTGGAAGACCGCGCTGTGTTCGCTGTCCACAGGGATGATCTCAGCGCCGCTGCGCGCTGCCGCCTCCTGGAGCAGGAAACCGCCGACCACCATGGATTCCTTGTTGGCCAGGGCCACCCGGAATCCGGCTGAGACCGCCGCGAGGGTGGGTTTGAGCCCGTTTATACCGGTGATGGCGGACACGACGACCTCGTTGCGCTCGTAGGCCGCCACCTCGGCCGCGCCCTCCGGTCCCCAGACGATCTGGCGGGGAGCATAAGAGCAGGCGCGGCGGAAGGCCTCCATATCCTGTTCCCGCTCCAGCGCCAGGATCTCGGGTCGGAATCGTTCCGCCTGTTCAGCCAGGAGGGTGATGTTCCGGCCGGCGGCAAGCCCGACGACCCGGAAGGCACTGTTTTGGTTGGCCGCCACTTCCAGGGTGCTGCACCCGATGGAGCCTGTGGAGCCGAGAACAGTCAGGTTCTTCATATGGTTTGCCTCGGGCTACTGCATGCCGATATATTCCAGGAGATAGTAGAACAGCGGGATGGCCAGGATCTGGCTGTCTATCCTGTCCAGAAACCCGCCGTGTCCGGGCAGCAGGTTGGATGAGTCCTTGACGCCGGAGGCGCGCTTGAACAGGGATTCGAAGGGATCGCTGACCTGGGCTACCATCTGGAGGAGCAGGGCAAAGACCACCACCTTCCAGATGACGGCGCCGCCGGGGAAGAACAGCTGCTGAAAGGCCAGCCCGCCGGCGGCCCCGGTAACCAGGCCGCCGATGCTTCCTTCCCAGGTCTTGTTGGGGCTCGCCAGGGGAGTCATCTTGTGCTTCCCCAGCCCACGGCCCACGAGCATCGCCCCTGTGTCACCAATGAGGATCACGGCCAGCAGATATAAAATGAAAAGCGGATCGTGCCGGTCACGCAGCCAGATGATATGGTTCAGTGTAAAGCTCAGGTAGACGGCTCCGAAGTAGGTCAAGGCCATGGAAGCGGGGAAAAAGGCCAGTTTTTCCACCTCGGTCACGGTCAGGACATAATAGAGTGCGCACAGGACCAGGCCGGCGAACAGGGCTGTCGCGATAGAGAAGGTGGGAAAATAAAAGGCGGCCGCGATGATCAGGGCCACCAGGGCTCCCAGGCCCTTTTGGGGGAACATCTTCTTTCGTCGGGGCAGGTTGTAGAATTCCATCAGCGCGACCAGGATGATGGCCTGGATCAAGACAAAAAACCAGATCCTGGGAAAATACAGGATGGCCGTCACAATCAGGGGGATGAGCACCATGGCCGTGAGCGTTCTCTTCAGCATGTTCATATGTCCTGTCCTTTCCCTGTCCTGGGATTCATTAAAATCCGAGAGGTATCAAGAAGCTTGGATGTCTCCAAATCTCCTTTCCCTCGTCTGATAATCTAAGATCGCTTGTAAAAGGTCTTTCCTCTTGAAGTCGGGCCAGAAGAGAGGCGTGATCCAGATCTCGGCATAGGCGATCTGCCACAGGAGAAAATTGGATATGCGCAGCTCCCCGCTCGTCCTGATGAGGAGGTCGGGATCCGGGATGCCGGCCGTGTACAGATAATCGGAAAACGTGTCTTCATCCAGGTCGTCGATGCTGTGATCGCTGCTCGAGGCCAGCTTCTTTACGGCATCCACGATCTCCGTCCGGCCGCCGTAGTTGAGCGCCGCGATCACGGTCAGCCGGTCGTTGTCTTTCGTCAGTTCCATGACGCGCTCCAACTCGCGTTGGGCGGGAGCCGGCAGGGCTTCGATCCGGCCGATCACCCGGAGCCGGATCCGGTTCTTGACCATGGTCTTGTCCTCCCTTCTCAGGTACTCTTCCAGCAGCTTCCAG
>JAUXEH010000163.1 GCA_030620655.1 Candidatus Aminicenantota bacterium
GAGGTCGGGCTCGGGGTTTTGCATCTCAAGGATAAGCGCCTGCCTTTTCTGCTGTATTTGCACGAGGATGGAAGCGATCTCATCCTCCAGGGCCCCTCTCAGGCCCTTCATCTGCTGGAGCTGTCTCTGATCGAGTCCAATGGGCTCCTGCAGGGCCTCCAGGGTCCCGGGGGCTTCTTGAGGGAAGGAAGCCGGGGACCTTAACCAGCGGTTGTAGGCCAGGGCCGCCAGTGCGGACAGGTTGATGATGAATAAGAACGCCAAGACGATGGGCAGGATTCTTCGTTTCATGGCTTTTCATCCTCGTCCGAAGTTTCAGCTCCCAGGTAGAAATCGGCCAGCGAATCCTCAGGGATATCCGTGAAATACTCAAAGTAGCGGGCGGCATAAGCCTCCTGCTTCAGTTCGGGCGAGAGCTCAGAAAGCTGTGGCCCTGGCGCATATTTCCCCTGGAGGCCTCCCAACTGGAAGCCGGTCAGCGCTGCGATCAGCACGGCCAGAGATACGGCCGCAGGGCGCAGCAGACCCAGGAATCCCTTGAAAAAGGCGCTGGATCGGAAGGGATGCTCCTCCCGGGTGTCGAGTGCCCTTTCCAGAGAAGGCCAGAGGGATACCGGGGGCTCCCTCCTGGCGCGAGGGCCCAGCTCTCTCCACAGTTCGGAAAAGTCTCGGGCAAGCTTCTCGCATCGGGGGCATTCGGCCAGATGCGCCTGCATCTCTTTCCGCAGCTCAGAAGGTGCCGAGTGTTCGATGAGCTCCACCAGGCGCTCTTCTATCTGTCTGCAGGCAGCGGTTCTCATTCTCGACACTCTCTATGAGGTATGACACCTGAACATCTTATAAACATACTCAGGCAGGGTTAAGTTTGATCGCTTTTAAGGTAAACGAGGAGCTTATGCTTGAGATTGGCCTGGGCCCGGCGGAGGCGCGCCTCCACCGCGGTGATGGGGATGCCCAGGATCTCTGCGATCTCGCGGGACGCAAATCCTTCGTACTTATGAAGGATAAAGGCCACCCTCTGTTTGCTGGGGAGGGCCGCAACGGCCCGGCGGACAAATTCGCTGCGTTCCGTATCCTCGAAGGCCTGATCGGGCGGCGTAGCCCGGGCATCCGGCGGAACGCTGATCTTGGGGTCCTCTTCGGCCTCATAAGAGCTCAGGCTCTGGAGCCATCGGGATCTCCGGTTGTGCCGTATGAGGTTTAGCGACCGGTTGAAGGAGATGCGGTACAGCCAGGTGGAGGCCGCGCTCTCGAACCGGAATTTCGCGGCCGACCTGTAGACCTGCAGGAACACTTCCTGGGAGACATCCTGGGCCTGCTGGTGGTCGTGCAGCAGGTTGAGGCAGGCCGAATACACGAGTGCCTGGTGGCGCTCCACAAACTCTTTAAACGCCTCGGGATCCTTCTGAGCGATCCCGCGGATCAGGTCATCGTCTGTCGGAGTGGGAATCTCGGTCCTCCCAGCTCATCATCATAATTCAATCGTGCCGAAGTTGAAAGGGCCGCCTGTTCCATGAAAATCCGATCTGGACAGACTGTACAACCTATTGTACAATAACTGTGGAGTGAAATAATGGACAAGACAATCGGGATTTCAGAATTAAGAAAGTCGATATCCGCGCGGATCAATGAGGTCCATGAGAAACGATCCCGCTACATCATTGTGCAGCGCTCAAAGGCCAAAGCTGTCCTCATCAGTCCGGAGGAGATCGAGACTCTCGAAGTGATGGCGGACAAGGACATTCTCTATGAGATCAAGCAGGCGAAAGAGGATATCGTGCACAGGCGATATGATACTTACGAAGACCATTTTGGGAAGAAACTTCCGGACAGATCTGAAGAATGAATCTGTATCTCACCAAGACGTTTCAAAAACGATTCAGTAAGCTTCCCAAGACGATCCAGAATAAGATCGAGACGGCACTGAAAGAGATATACTTGAATCCCCACTCTGGTAAAAGGCTTTTGGGAGAACTGGAGGGAGAGTTTTCGTTTAGAGTAGGGACATACAGGATAATCTACTGCATCGATGAGCAGGACAACATCTGGATCGAGACCGTAAGGCACCGGAAGAACGCGTACCGGAGATGATGGGGGGATTTCAGATAGGGAACGGTTCTTATTTCGCCAGCCCTTTTTCGTTCAAGTACGTTCCGAGTCTCTGGTCCGTGCCTTTTATATGAGTGATGAGCCAGTTGAGCAGGAAGACGTTTATGGATTTGGCCAGCTCATCCGTCGGGCCGTCCTCCCTGAGGTCCAACAGTATGTTGTCCAGGGTGGCCTTGAACTCGGCGTGCTGCTGCTGCTGATCTTCCAGCTCGGGGTAGTCGTTTTCGGCCATCACTTTTTCTTCCGCCGTGAAGTGGAAGTCCGTGTAATCGATCATGAAGCCGAGGGTCTTCAGGATTTTGTCCTGCTCGTGGCCCTTCCTGAGATCATTGGACAGGTCCTTCAGTTTCTCGATGAGCATCTTGTGCTGCTCGTCGATCAGATCCACACCCACGGAGAGGCTGTCGTCCCACTCGATTTCGCTCATTCTTCTCCTCCAGTTAATGTTCTCCCGAAAAATAACAGCCTAATATAATACACTTTCCCCCAAAACTCCAAAGTTTGAAAAAAGAAAGAGATGAATCTTTAGAGCTGCATCTTCATCCAGGGGGCGGAGTTGTGGAAATCCGCCACGGCGCTGCCGGGCGGCACGAATTCGTCGCAGGCTTCCCTGACCGAGTCTTCCAGTGTCATCTCCAGGACGGGCAGCAGGTGTTCCAGTTGGTCCATTGTGCGCGGGCCGATGATCGGCGCCGTGATCCCCGGCTGGTCCTTGTTCCACAGGATCGCCAGCTGGGCAGGCGGCAGGCCGATCTCCTTGGCCAGAGCGACGAACCGGTTTCCGGCGGTCACGGCCCTGGGTGTCACACGGTCGGCATATATGCCTCCCCTCAGGGTGGCACGGGACTCTTCCGGGAACCCCTGGCTGTCCAGGTAGCGGCCGGCCAGCATGCCCATGGCCAGCGGGGACCAGGGGAGGATGCCCAGGTTGTACCGACGGCACAGCGGCACCAGCTCGTTCTCGATGCGGCGGTCCAGGAGATTGTAGGGCGGCTGCTCGGAGACGCAGCGGCTGAAGCCCTTGAGCTCGCTCACCATAATCCCTTCCATCACCTTCCAGGCCGGTGCCGTCGAGCTGCCGATGTACCGGACCTTGCCCTGCCTCACCAGGTCGGTCATGGCGCCCAGCGTCTCCTCGAGGGGTACGTCGAAGTCGGGCCGGTGGGTCTGGTAGAGGTCGATGGTGTCGGTCTGCAGCCGCTTGAGGGAGTCCTCGCAGGCCTTGAGGATGTGCAGCCGCGAGTTGCCGCGGTCGTTGGGGCCGGGGCCCACCGGGTAGTGGACCTTGGTGGCGATGATCATCTCGTGCCGCCGCCCGCTTTCGGCCAGGGCCCGTCCGATGATGCGCTCGCTCTCCCCCTGCATGTAGCTGTTGCTGGTGTCGATGATGTTGATCCCGGCGTCCATCGCCCTGGCGATCATGCGCGCCGACTCCTTCTCCGGAGTCGGGTTGGCGAAGTTGTCCGTGCCCAGACAGAGGGGCGATACCTTGATGCCCGATCGTCCCAGGATCCTGTATTCCATGGTTCTCGCTCCTTCAGCGGGCTGTGTAGCCGGCGTCCACGGTGACCAGGGAGCCGGTCATGTAGCTGGCCGCATCCGATGCCAGGAAAAACACCACACGGGCGATCTCTGCCGGGTCGGCCAGCCGGGCCATGGGGATGGTTTCCTCCGCCAGCTTCTGCAGGTCTTCGGCGGTCGGGGGCTGGGGCCGTTCGGAGGCCAGCATGGGGGTGTTGACCTCACCCGGGCAGACTGCGTTGATGCGGATGCCGTCCCGGACATGGTCCAGCGCCATGGCCCTCGTTATCTGGTGCACGGCGCCCTTGGTGGCGCAGTAGGCCGTGACCCCGGCCGCGCCCACGTTTCCCCAGATGGAGCCGAAGTTGACGATGGCGCCCCTGCCCTGCCTTTTCATGTGCGGGACTGCCGCCCGGCTCATGAAGAAGACGCCGTCGACATTGGCCCCCATGATGCGGCGCCAATCCCGGTCCGAGGTCCCCAGTGCGTCGGCCCGGACGATGATCCCGGCGCAGTTGACCAGGACGTCCAGGCGGCCGTGGCTCTCGATCGTATCTCCCACGGCTCGATCACAGAAGGCAGAGTCGCTGACATCGCCGATTATCGGGGAGGGGGCGCCGATCTCAGCCGCCACCTCTTCCGCCAGCTCCTGGTTGCGGTCCACTATGACGACCGTGTCGCCGGCGGCGGCGAATTCCCGGGCGGATGCCGCCCCCATGCCCGAGGCCGCCCCTGTGATCATCACGACTCTCGACGTGTCATCCATGATAGCCTCCCTCGATCCCGACCATATTATCACAATGCCGTGGGATAAAGGAATCCGCTTCTGTCTTAACAAAGTCTTGGCATACTCTTAACATCTTCCTGACATCGTCTCCTCCTTTCGGGCCTACATTATGGGTGATGACAAAAGGGAAGCCCAAGATGAGAGCCGACAAAATCCACAGCATCTTCAGCGGTGCCTTCTGGAGCGCCTACTGGCTGACCATGCGGCCCCATCTCATCTTCGTGTCAGGCGCCGCGGGCCTCGTGGGGCTTTCCTTCATCCAATCTACTGATCCCATACACATCCTTTTCGCTTTTATCCCCCTGTTCCTTTCCTATGGACTGGGTCAGGCTCTCACCGACTGCTTCCAGACAGATACCGATGCCATCTCCTCTCCCTATCGTCCCCTGGTGCGGGGGATCGTCTCGAAAAAACAGGTGCTGGCCGTAAGCATGGCCGGCCTCTCCGCTTCGGTCCTCATGCTTGTTTACTTGAATCCCTATATTATTCTCCCGGGTGTTATCGCGGTTTTGGGCCTTCTCACTTACACCCCATTCAAGAAGAGATGGTGGGGCGGCCCGTTCTGGAACTCCTGGATCGTCGCCCTGCTCCCCGTAATCGGGCGGATGACGGATCGAGACTTTCACATCACAGACGTCCTCAAGCAGGGAGACACCGCCGCCTCCGCTTTCCCGTGGGCTGTGGCGGCTGTTTTCTTCGGATACGGCAACTTCGTGGTCATGGGCTACCTGAAAGATGTGTCGGCGGACAGGCATACAGGCTATCGGACCTTTCCGGTGGTTTTCGGGTGGCGAGCTACCGCTGTCTACAGCGATATTCTGGCGCTGGCATGCGCCGCTTTCACCGGGCTGACGCTGCTCACGCTCAAAGAGCCGCGGCTTCTGGGTTGGGGCGTATTTGCCGCTGCCGTGGCCTTGAACCTCTATGCGCAGGTCAAGATCCACCGCACGCGCAGCGAAAGCGATGCCCACGGCCCCATCGCTCATGTGGTTCGTGCCTTCATCCTGTATTCCCTGGCCGTTGTCCTGGCCCTTAAGGGCGAGTGGCTCGTTCCAACGGCGGTCTTCTATGGACTCTTCGAGGCCGCCTTGAAATACAGACCGGAAAAAACACAGGTGTAGGACAATGATCATATTATTGAACAAACATTCAAACGGTACCTGCGGGTTGAAGAAATGGGCTGCGCTGCGGCCCGATCTCGAGTCCAGATACATCGGAGACAGCTACACCATGGTCCAGGATTTCGAGGAGTTCCGGGAGAGGTTTTTGCGGGATTATGACCGGGGCGAACGTGTGTTTGTCGCGGCCGGGGGAGACGGCACCGTGAATTTCCTGCTCAACCAGCTGATGAGGGCGGGGCGATCCGATCGCTCTTCCCTGGTCCTGGGCGCCATCGCCCTGGGTTCGAGCAACGACTTCCACAAGCCCTTTTCCTCCAACGGAAACGGGCACGCGAACGGGAAAGTCCCGGTCAGGCTGGATCATGTTCATGCCGTTCCCCACAACGTGGGATCGATCGAGTACAGGGATATCGACAACCAGCCGCGGCGCAGGTACTTCATCGTCAACTGCAGCGTGGGTCTGATCGCCCAGGCCAACTATTTTTTCAATTCCGACAACAGGATCGTCAACTGGCTGAAGCCCCGCTGGGTCGAGGGAACCATCTGGTACTCCGCCCTCGAAACACTCATCATGTACAAGAATGTGCCGGCACGGATCCGGGTGGAGGGCGAGGAAATCGAGACCGGGCTCACCACCATGAGCGTCTTCATCAACCCGAACGTGAGCGGAAGCTTCCGCTACGATCTCGAGATCTCCGCCCGCAGCGGTTATCTGGGTGTGGGCCTCTGCAAGCACATGGGACTCCCCTCGCGCATCAGGACGATCGCCTCGCTGGCCTGCGGCAGATTCACGGGCCTGCCGAAGACCAGGACCTGGCGGGCACGGGAGATCGAGATCGCTCCGGCCGCGCCCATCGCCCTGGAAATGGATGGCGAGGTCACTCTCGCGCGGCATGTCAAGATCAAGCTGATCCGCGAGGCATTGAGGGTGTGCCAATGATGGACACGATTCTGGAAAACAGAACGATCGACATGATC
>JAUXEH010000127.1 GCA_030620655.1 Candidatus Aminicenantota bacterium
CCCAACACCTGGTTCAAGACCTCCAGCGGGAAATAGTCCACACTGGTCTTGGGCGGGATGAGGGTTCCCATGAATATGTTGACGTCTTTGGCGCGCGGGACCTGCAGGAAGCAGATTCTGGGTGTGGGATCCAGTTCGGGAGCTGTCAGATGCACCCTTTCCACCGTCTTCTTTTCCCAGGTGTTGAAGTTCCGGCTGACTTTGCGGCTGGCCTGGTTCAGGTCGAGATCGCCGGTGATGACGAGAATCGCGTTATCGGGCCGGTAGAAATTCTCATAAAATCCCCGGATGTCTCCCAAGGTGTATGTCCGGATGATGTTGTCGTTGTAAACGATCTTCTGATAGGCGTGATCTTTGAATAGAAGCTGATACAGCAGTTTTTTCCCCGAAAATTCCGGATCCTCCCTCCTACGGGTCAGGTCGTAGAAAGTGACTCTCTGCAGATCCTCGATCTGCCTGCGCGAAAAGCTCGGGCGCACCAGCATGTCGCTGAGGAGCTCCAGGGCTTGATCCAGGTTTTCCTGCAGGCAGGAAAGGGAAAAAGCCGTGTAGTCCGGATTGATCCGGGTAGTGAATTGGCCGCCGATGCTGTCGATGGTCTCTTGCACATCCGAGGCTGAGAAGTTGGATGACCCCCGGCTTACCATCTTGGCGGTAAATGTCGCCAGCCCGGGTTTAGCATCCGGGGACGCGCTTTCGCCTGTCAGGATGGCAAGGTGCAGGTTGACGACCGGATGGCCTGTCTTGCGGACGACCAGAAGCCTGAGATTGCTGGCCAGCGTGTGAGTCTCGATCTCGGGAAGTGTAAGCATAGGCAGAGGATCCGGGAGGGGTGGCCCCCGCCGGAATCTTTCCTGGGCCGCAGCAGGGAGGGGGAGCAGCAGGCAGGCCAGGCTGAATAGGGACAGCAGTGTCTTCATCGGGTCTTGATGTTGACGAGGATCCTGTCCTGATCGAAATATTTTCCCATGGTATAGAAGATGCGCTGGGGTGTGATGTTCAGATATTCGTCCAGCTCAGTGGCGAGTTCGTCCCAGGGGACCTCGGAAAGCCAGCTGTGCGTGAGGAAAAGCGCCTTATCCACTGTGGTGGCGTATTGATTGACATAGTCTCTCTTGAAGACGCTCTTCGCTTTGGCCAGCTCCTTTTCCGATACCATAGAGGACTTGAGCTTATTTAGCTCGGAGAAGATCTCCTTTTGGCATCGTTCCTTTTTTAGCTCGTTGCTGCTCGCCACAAAAAAGCGGAATGCGGCCTGGTCGTGCCGGGTATCGATCCCCCCGGAGAGCTGGGAGGCCAGGCGTTCCTCTCTCTTTATGAGACGCTCATGCAGGCGCGAGCTGTTTCCTCTTATCATGATGTATTCGATGATCGTCAATGCATAGAAATCTATGGAGCGAGCCTTGGGAATACGATAGCCCAAGAAAAATGCGGGGGAAGAGGCCCGCGCGCTTTCCACGGTTTCTGTGTAGCCCTCGATCCTGAAATCCGAATCATTGGATGCCGCATGCGCGGGAAGATCTTCTCCTCGCGGCAGACCCTGGAAGTATTTCCGGACCAGATTTTCAGCCCGATTCAGATCGATGTTACCGACGATGCAGAGTACGGCGTTGTTGGGCCGGTAATATGTTCGGTAGAAGCTCCTGGCTTCTGCAGCCGTGAGGTCATCGATGTCCGGCTGTTCCCCGATGGTGGAATGGCCGATGGAGAAATCCGGATACAGCAGCGCGTCAAAGACCTGTGAGCCTTTCAGATAGGGATCCCGGTCCTCACGCCTACTCAGCTCGAGGGCCAGCTCTTTTTTCCAATGACCCACGTTGGCTTGGTTTATGGAAAGAGACATCATCCGGTCTGATTCGAGCCAGAGCATGGTCGCAAGATGGTGGGACGGGACAGTCTGATAGAAGATGGCCCTATCCCGTTCCGTGGTCGCGTTCAGGCGGCCTCCGATCCTCTGGATAAAGCTGACATGCTGCATACGGCCGACGTTGCGTGAGCCTTCTAACATGAGGTTTTCCAAGAGGTAGGCCAGGCCGGCCTTATCCAGGTCTTCATGCATGGAACCCACCTTGTAGGCCACCACTACGGTGACCACGGGCAGGGCGTCCTCTCCCGACAGGATCACGGTCAGTCCGTTCTTCAACTGGAAAGTCGAAAAGGGGAAGGGGTATCGCCTCTTGATCTGGGCATCGAGAGAAGTGCCCGCCAAAAAAATACAGACCGAAAGCACGAGCCAGGACCAGGTTCTGTTTCTCATCCGCGTTCTACCCCTCAGGACAAACAGGGGCATTTTGGGATGATAGCAGATTTAGGGGGTAACGTACAACTCACCCGTTCCGCTTAATTATGACCAGTGTCATGTCGTCCATGGGATCGGCCCCATCCGTGAACGCATCGAGCTCTTCGAAGATGGTTTCCATGAGTTTCTCAGCAGGCAGTTTCTGGTGTTTCTTGAGGAGCTTGGCCAGCCCTTCCTCGGTAAGTTCCTCGTTGTCCATGTTCCGGCTCTCCGTCAAACCATCGGTGTAGAGCAGGGCGGTGTCGCCGGGATTCAGTTTGATTACACTGGACTCATAATCCTGGGCCGGGAACATCCCGAGGCAGAGGCCGCAGCTCACCAGGTGCTGGATCTTTTTCTTTTTCTCCAGGATTAGCGGCGGGTTGTGCCCGGCATTGACGTAACGCATCTCGCCGGTTTTTGTGTTCAGCTCACAGTAGAAGAAACTGATGAAGGCGTTGGATGCTGTGCACCGGTGGATGAGGTTGTTCAAACGGCCCGCCATATCCTCGATGTTGTATCCGGTGTGGACCTCGGTCTGCAAGGCTGCCCGCAGCGAGGCCATCAGTAGGGAAGATCCCACGCCTTTTCCCGAGACATCCGCGATCACGATCCCGATTCGGTCATCGTCGATTTCGAGGAAGTCATAGTAGTCACCTCCGACCTGAAGGCAGGGGATGTTGGTGCCGACAATATCGTAACCCTCGATCTCCGGATTCTTTTGGGGCAGAAGATCTTTCTGTATCTGTGCGGCGAGGGCCAGCTCCTTTTCGAACTTCTCCTTCTCGAGGGCTTTTTCGAACAGGACGGCGTTTTCGATCTTCACGGCCGCCACGTTCGAAAGGAGCGTGAGGAGGCGAAGGTCGTCGTTGGTGAACTGTTCGGGTGTGGCGATCCGGTCGCAGTAGATGATCCCGATGATTTCCTTGTTGTTCCAGAGGGGCACGCACATGGCGGACTGGATGTTGAGCTTGAGGATGCTGTCCTGTGCTCTGAACCGAGTATCGGACTGCACATCGGAGATGAGGATCGATGAGTGCCGATCCACGGAAGTGTTGATGATGCTCTGGCTGACCTGGATCTTCTGATTCTTCAGCTGTTTGTTGTTGATGCGTACGACCTTGGGGTCGAGCTGTGTCGTGACCTCGTCTCTCAGCATGAGGATGGCGCGGTCCATCTGGATGCGTTCGCAGATGAGATCCATGATGTACTCCACCAGTTCGTCGAGGGGCTTGTGCAGGATCAGGGCCTTGGTGACCTCACTGAGGACCGATACTTCCCTGTGTTCGGTCTTGATCGCTTCGATATCCAGAGACTTGGCGTCGGCATGGATGGTCGTGCTGAGGTCCGGTCTGCGCAGCACGTCTTTCAGGTGCATGATGGTGTTGATGTTGGCGGAGGAAGACGGCTCGTCCGTCACTTCCACCTTGGTGTCGATCTTGAGGTCGTAGACAATTCGGGTCGAGCCGAGGAGGATCTCGTCGCCCCTCTTGAGTTCCATGTCCCGCTCGATCTTCTTGCCGTTGAGGAACACACCGTTCTTGCTGTTGTTGTCCTGGATGAAGTATCTCTCGCCCTTGGGCACGATTATGGCATGGTTGCTGGAGCAGAAAGGATCCGGCAGAGGGATGTCGTTGTCGGCGGAGCGCCCCAGGCTCATCTGAGAATCGCCCAGTTTGATATGAAAATCGTCACCCTTTTTGGGATATATGTATATTTTAGGCATCTCTCTCCGTAGTCGATTATAATCCGTACATTGGATTAAATTCAAGTCTTGGGGAAACTCCTCAGTATCTGATGGAAGCGCCGCTCCCGTTCCTGCGGAGACAGGTCCTCGATCAGGCGAAGGAGGACATCGCGCAGGTCCTTGGACAATGTGTTGTCCAGCATCTCGATGGCATAGGCCGTCGAGTCCTTGGTCCCCCTCGCTATGTTCTGGTAGGCTTTGGTGATGTCCTCGTGGGGGTAGAAGAGTCCCAGCAGCTTGAAGATGTCCATGAAGTAGGTGTTCAGCTGTTTCTGCAGTTGGTCGCGCAGCTCAACATCCTTTTTCCCGGCTTTGAGCTCCTGCAGCTCGAGAAACGTCTTGCAGTACCGTTTGATCAGGGAGAGGGTCTCGCGTTTGGTGATGTTGGGCGAGATGTGGATCTCGGGCTTCTCAGAGCGGATCCTGTCCAGGGCATCGATGATCTCGGTGTCCAGGTCAGAGGCCTTGCGATCCAGGTCCTTCATCAGGACGTTGGTGGCCTCCTGGGTTCCCATGCGGGCCAGAGCAGCCACCAGGGCTTTCCGCAGATCGATGTCCTTGTGGTGGTCTCCCAGGTAGGCGTTCATGGCCCCGACTGCCTCGTTCCCGTATTTGAGGAGCGCGGAGATGGCATCCTCGCGGGTCAATGGGCTGCTCAGCCTGTGGATCAGCGCCTGCAGGTGATCGGGTTTCTTAAGTTTAGCCGCGCTCTCGATGGCATACCGGGCGACCTCTGGAGAAGCGTCATATATCAGCGCTTCGAGCTTGTCGACCAAAGGGGCGTCGGGTGCCATCATGCCTATGGCCTTGGCCACCTCCATCTTGTCGATCTCGGCCTTTTTGCTGTCCTCCATGACCTGATCCGTGTGGGCCCGCATGACCTCCTGGTAAGCGTCCAGGGAGAGGATTTCCTTAATGTTAGCCTCTAAGTCATCCTGTCCTAGGTCGTCCTCCACATCCGGGAACCACATGGCGCCCTCGGCATTGAACATGTCGCTGATAGAGGCCGCCTTGACCTCGTCGGCTTTCTGAGAAATGAGCGTCTTTATCTCCGGTGTCAGCCTGTCCTGCTTCAGAAGGTCATACATGTGCATGGCATACAGGGCGGAGCTGCGGCCTTTGCTCTCGATGGTGTCGAAAATTAGCTTGGTGTAATCCACGTCGACCTTCTCCGCCACATCCTTGTCCGCCCGCCCCCACTTGAGCTTTATGTTCTCCTTGACGGTAACGACATACTGTCTCCCCCCCCTCAAGTTGAGGGCAAACCAGAACAGGATCAGGAAGATGACCGCTATCCCGAGCGAACGGACGATTATGATCGTGGCGTTGGTGATCAGTGCATTGTCCTCTGATGCTACTGCGAAGGTATAATCAACTCCACTGAATGAGATAATACCCATGATGATGAGGATCAGGATGCCTGCAATGGCCTTGGCTATACGATTCAGAAAAAGATCGATGAAGATCTTGGCCTTTGCCCTGACCTCGGAGGACACAGGGATATAGAGGATCTCTCGGACAGACTGGTTCAGCGAGAAGGCAAGGCTTTCCTCGCTTCCCTTGACCAGAATGGCAGAAGCAAGGGCCACCGGAAAGACCAGAAAGACTCCGGAGCAAGCGATGAGGATGATCGGGGCGAGGAGCAGTGTGCTCTGGATCCCGAATCGGCGGATGAGCTTGCTAGTCAGGATGAGCTGAACCAGGAAGGCAAACATGGTCAGGCCTGCCCAGAACAGCCCGAAGAATCCTTGTTTTTCCGCCTTGTCAGCGAACTTGAGGTCCACGATGCTGGAGAATTGGAAGTCTATAAGTGTGGCGACGATGACCGTCATCATCACCATTGAAGCGATGAGCAGGAGGTAGCGGTTTTTTCGCACAGTATTCCAGCTGTCCTTAAAACCGGTCTTTTTTGCTTCCGCCGATTTTTCTGAAGGCGACACACTTTTTGAGGCGGAGGGCATACTCTTGGTCTTGATGTAGATGGCCTTGACAACAAAAATGCAGACAAAGAGCAGGAAACAGGCTGCCGGGAGAGAAAGCCACGCAAGATCAGGGTCACTAAGGGCTCTAGCAACCAGCCCACCGAACACACCACCGAGCAGGCCGCCGCTTCCGAAGAATCCGATGAGGCGTTTAGCTTCTCTCGGATTGAACACGTCCTGCATGGTCAACCAGAACTGGGCCAGGACGACCGCCGTGAGTACATAGGCCCAGACCCAGAAGATCAGTGACAGAACCCTTCCTCCGCTGGATATCAGGACCGATAAAATAAGACCGGTTATGATGAAAAAGGCGAGGCTCGAAATGCTGAGGATCTGCTTGGGGATCGTGAACTGGAATTTGGAGAGGAGCACCACCACCAGGCCGCTCACAAGCGCTGCAAGCAAGTAACCCAGGGGAAGCCCCTGGATCCCCTCGAACTTATCCAGGATATCTGCATAACGGACGGCTTTTATGATGGTGTGGGGTGCTGTGATGAGGAAAAAATAGACAAAGAGGAGGACGGCGATGGCCTGCTCGCCCTGCCTGATATCAATCACACGGGATAGGAGGCGGTAGAGACGGCTGTTCTCCATCAATTTCCCT
Source organism: Candidatus Aminicenantota bacterium (assembly GCA_030620655.1). GTDB lineage: Bacteria > Acidobacteriota > Aminicenantia > Aminicenantales > Aminicenantaceae > JAUXEH01. The sequence goes on from JAUXEH010000127.1 coordinate 6,612, forward strand.
TTTGCCGTAAAAAACGGAGATCAGGCTCAGGCGAAGCTGTCCAGGGCAGAGTTTTCGGAATCAAAAATCTCGAGCACCTTGGTGAGCATGGTGATCTGGAACACAACGTAGAGCTTCTTCGAGATGTTGCTTAGCTTCAGGTGGCCGCCCAGGTTCTGGGTGGAGATATAACTGGCCAGGATCTCTCCCACACCAAAACTGTCGATGAATTCGACGTTGCTCAGGTTGAGGAGGATGTTGCGTTTGCCGTCGTCCAGCTGGTCTTTAACGGATTCATGCAGGGTCGTATCCATGACATCTGAGCGGCGGATTTCACCGGTGATGTCGACAATCGTGACGTTGTTATTTTCTCTGAGATTGATTTCCATTTCTGGTATAGTTTTTATCAAAAGGATAATTTAAAGTCAATCCCTTTATAAGTAATAGTATTTATGAAACAGTGTACTAAGTCTATTTTATGCTATAATATAAACGGAGAGACGGAGTAATATGCTGTTCCGGGTAAGAACTAAAAATAGTCAGCGCACACGGCGCAGGGCACCTGCCTTCGCCCTATTAGCCCTGCTGATCCTCCTTTCCCCTCTATATGCAGGCAAGATCCCATGCAAATGGTCCGGAGTCAAGAAGATCGTGGCGGTAGCCGACATCCACGGCGATTATGACAATTTTGTTGAGATCCTGAAAGGGACTGAGATGATAGATAATGATCTCAACTGGAAAGGCGGAAAAACCCATCTGGTCCAACTGGGAGACATCCTGGACAGGGGAGATGGGGCTAAGGATGCATTCGCCCTCCTGATGAAACTGGAAAAACAGGCCGAATCTGCCGGCGGCATGGTGCATGTACTGATCGGTAACCACGAAGAGGTGAATATCGTAGGGATCGCTTTACAGACGTCCGGGTATGTTACCATAGGTCAGTTTCTCTCCTTTTTGCCAGAGAACTACATTGCGAAACGAGAAGCTCCGATCCGAAAGAAGTACGAATCAGATAGCAATTCGGATGGGGAACTGCCAAAGGCTCTGGATCGATTCTGGGAAAAAGAGCTCAGTGATGCTGGTAAAAAGCCAATGGATCCCACAGAAAGTGAGAAGAAATATCAAGAACATTTCTTTAAAAAGTATGGGGAGTGGCTCTTAACAAAAAATCTTGCCATAAAAATCAATAGAACCATCTTTGTGCA
>JAUXEH010000152.1 GCA_030620655.1 Candidatus Aminicenantota bacterium
GGAGGCTATCTCAGTCGGAGAGCACCTTTTTCAGCTCCTCCTTCAAGTGGGGGATGACTTCAAAGAGGTCTCCAACCACTCCAAAATCCGCGATCTTGAAGATCGGCGCCTCGGGATCCTTGTTTACGGCTACGATAACTTTCGAGGAGGACATCCCGGCCATGTGCTGGATGGCTCCGGATAGTCCGAACGCCAGATAGAGGTTGGGAGAGACCGTCTTCCCTGTCTGCCCGACCTGGTGCTGATGGTCGATCCACTCCGCATCCACCGCGGAACGGGACGCCCCTACGGCGGAATGGGGAAGGATCTGGGTGAGGTCGCGCAGGAGGTCAAAATTTTCCGGAGCTTTGAGCCCGCGTCCCCCGGCAACGACGATCTCGGCTTCGGTCACGTCCAGTTCCGCCCCCTCCTCCCGCACCTGTTCGACGACCCGGTCAAGGGCCTGGTCCTCCGGCACCGCGACATCTCTCACCTCGCTTTCTCCGGATCCCGGTCCGTCTTCCAGCAGGGGGAACACATTGGGCCTCAGGGTCGCGATCTGCGGGGTGGATCTCAAGCGGAAGGTGACAAAGGCCTTCCCCGCAAAAACGGGGCGGACGAACTCCAGCTGTCCCTCCTGCACCGCGAGGAGAGTACAATCCGAGGCCAGGCCAACGCCCAGCTTGGCGGCCACGCGAGGGGCCAGATCCCTGCCCAGGGCCGTGGCCGAAAACAGAAGGACCCGGGGCTGAAGCTCCTGGACCAAAGAATGCAGCGCGTATGCATACCCGCTGGGTGTGTAGTGGCTGAGCAGGGCGTTCTCCAGGACGTGGACCTTCGCTGCCCCGCAGCCATACAGCTCGGAGGCCAGCCCTTCCAGGCCATGCCCCACCAGGACCGCGTGGGCTTCCCCCTGCAGTTCAACCGCCCGGCGTCTTCCCTCGGAAAGAGCCTCCAGGGAAGATTTTTTGACCTTGCCTTCTCTGACTTCGATGTAGACCAGTATCATGGGAACCTCCTATACCACCTTGGCCTGATTGTGCAGGAAGTCGACCAGTTGGCGCGCCGCCTCCGCCGCTTCCTCTTCGATGATCTTACCCGCCTCGCGCGCGGGCGGACTTTCCATCCGCACGATCGTCAACTGCGGGGCGAGCTGCTCTTCGGTCAAGCCAAGCTCTGCGGTCGTAATCACCGGGATCTGCTTACGCTTGGCCATCATGATCCCCTTCAAGGTTTCGTAACGCGGCTCATTCAGGCCCTTCTGAGCACTGACCACGGCCGGCAGGGGAAACGTGATCCTTTCGGAAGCCCCTTCGATCTCACGTAGGGCGTTGCCGCTGTTCCCTTCGAGTTCCAGCCGGGTGACCACGTTGACCTGAGGCAGGCCCAGCATCTCCGCCACCATGGCCGGGACCTGCGCATTATCGGCCCCCATAGATTGTTTCCCGAAGAGGAGCAGGCTGTATTCCGGGTATTTTTGCTTGAGGGTTTCCGCTATGATGCGCGCGGTACGCAGCCCATCATAACTTTCGGGCGCGTCATCCCGGATGAGGACCGCTTCATCCGCGCCCATGGCCAGAGCCTTTTTCAGGATGACCCGCGCCTCCTCCGGGCCAACCAAAAAGACCGTCACGGATCCGCCCCTGGCCTCACGGATCTGCAGGGCTTCCTCCACAGCATACTCATCGTAGGGGCTCATGACAAAGCTCAGCCCGTCCTCGATGATGCGGTTGTTCTCATGGTCGATCCGGATCTTGGATTCTGTATCAGGGACCCTCTTGATAAAAACAAATGTGTTCACCGCGACCTCCTTAATTATTCCAAAGGTAGTTTTTATAACAGAACACTCCAAAAGGCAATAGCTGCGGGGAAGCCAGAGGCCGGTTGATCATCGGGGACGTTCCCCAGGGGGACACTCTGTCGACAGGGTGTCCCCCTGGGGAACGTCCCCTAGAAATGCCTCTTGAGGAGCAGGGTCCCGTTGGCGCCGCCGAATCCGAAAGAATTGCTCAGGGCAACGGTGACCTCAGTGGGCCGGGCCTGGTTGGGCACGTAGTCCAGGTCACAATCCGGATCCGGATTCTCGTAGTTGATGGTCGGCGGCAGGACCTGGTGGAGAAGGGCCAGGGCCGTAAATCCGGCCTCCAACCCTCCGGCCGCACCCAGCAGGTGCCCGGTCATGGACTTGGTCGAGCTCACGGCCAGTTTGTGGGCATGAGCGCCGAACAGCCGCTTGATGGCCAGGGTCTCGATCTTGTCGTTCCAGGAGGTGGAGGTCCCGTGCGCATTTATGTAGTCCACCTCTGTGAACTCGATCCCGGCATCCCTGACCGCCCGCAGCATGGACCGGTAGGCTCCGTCGCCGTTTTCCTGAGGAGCCGACACATGGAAGGCGTCTCCGCTCATTCCGTATCCTGCGATCTCGGCATAGATGCGGGCGCCCCTTGCGAGAGCGGATTCCCTCTCCTCCAATAGCAGGATCGCGGATCCCTCTCCGACAACGAACCCGTCCCGCTCTCTGTCAAAGGGCCGAGAGGCCTGTGCCGGCGCATCGTTGTGCGTGGACAGGGCCCGCATGGCACAGAATCCGGCCACACCCAGGGGAGTAACGGGGGCTTCCGCCCCCCCGGCCAGCATGATGTCCGCGTCTCCTCTGGCGATGATACGGAAAGAATCGCCGATGGCATGCGTTCCGGAAGAACAGGCCGTGGCTATGGCCAAGTTTGGGCCCCCGGCCTTGTACAGGATCGAGATCTGAGCTGCGGCTTCGTTGATGATGGAGGAGATGAGGAAGAACGGGGAAACCCGCCCGGGTCCCTTCTCCAGCAGAACCTTAACCGTGTCCGCAATGCTGCCGATCCCTCCGATCCCGGAACCGACATGCACACCGGCCCGGTCACTCTGCAGCAGGGCTGTATCGATGCCGGAATCTTCCACCGCCAGCTGGGCCGCAACCACGGCATACTGGATAAACCGATCCATCTTGCGGGCTTCCTTCCGGTCTATGAATGCCAGGGGGTCAAAATCCGTACACTCGCCCGCGATCCGGCTACTATGTTGAGCGGCATCGAATCGGGTGATGGGACCGATTCCGCTCCTCCCCTCCCGGGCTGCTTCCCAATTCAGCGCAGTGCCGGTCCCAAGTGGAGAGAGCAGGCCCATCCCCGTGATGACGACCCGACGACCCGAAGGCCTCCCTGGAGAATCAGCTGATCCGCCCATACCTGGTGTGTCTGGGGAACGGCTTATTTGGCTTTGGCGAGCACGTAATCGATGGACTTGCCCACCGTGGTCATCTTCTCTGCCTCTTCATCTGGGATGTCGAGGTTGAACTCGTCTTCCAGGGCCATGACGAGCTCGACCGTATCCAGGGAATCGGCTCCCAGATCATCGATGAACGAAGCCTCTTCCGTGACCTGTTCGTCGCTTATGCTCAGCTTGTCCGCCACAATGGCCTTTATCTTGATCAGAAGTTCGTCTCTTTCCACTTTTCCCTCCAATAAATTTAAAATATTCAAGCAGATGCTACATGAGCAATCCGCCGTTGACGTTGATCACCTGTCCGGTGATGTATCCGGCTTCATCCGAAAGCAGGAACGTTACCGCGTTCGCCACGTCTTGCGCGGTTCCGAACCGCTTTAGCGGAATAAGGTTCATAAAATTCTCTGTGACTTCATCCGGCAGGGCTTCGGTCATGGCCGAGGTGATAAACCCGGGAGCCACGGCATTGACGGTTATCCCCCGGGACGCCACCTCGCGGGCCAACGATTTCGTGAATCCGATCACGCCGGCTTTGGAAGCGGAGTAATTGGTCTGACCGGCATTCCCCATCACCCCGACCACCGAGGAGATGTTCACGATGCGGCCGTACCTGTTCTTCATCATGTGCCTGATCATCGCCTGCGAGAGATTGAAGGTCCCTTTCAGGTTGACCGCCAGTACCGCATCCCACTCTTCCTCCTTCATGCGCATGAGGAGGTTGTCCCGGGTAATGCCGGCATTGTTCACGACATGGTCGATCTTCTGATGGGCCTGGATGGCCTTCTCGATCACCTCGGAGACCTGGTCCGAACGGGAGACGTCCGCCACATAAGTGGCGGCCTTACCCCCGTCCCGACGGATGTTCTCCGCCACGGCTTCAAGCTTATCCGGCTGGATGTCCAGGAGGGCGATCTCGGCACCCTCCCTGGCGAGCGCATAGGCGATGGCTTCTCCGATTCCTTGGGAAGCCCCCGTGATCAGCGTGACTCTTCCATCAAACTTCATCAGGCTCGGACTCCATGCAGGGCCTTTCTGAACCCTGCCATCTCTTTCTCGATCTTGGCCTGTACCTGGCCGGCAACGTAGTCTCTGGCCAGGCGGACGGCATTTTTTACCGCCACCGGGTTGGACCGGCCGTGACCGATGATGCACACTCCATTGATCCCCAGCAGATGGGCCCCGCCGTATTCGGAATAATCCACGCGCCGGTAGATCTTCTTCAGGTGCCTTTTCAGCAGCAGATAGCCGACCTTGGCAAAGATGTTCCGCATGATCTCGTTCCGGGCAATCTTCTCCAGCGTGTCGATCATCCCTTCGCTGGTCTTCAGGGCCACATTGCCGGTAAAACCGTCGCTGACGATCACATCCGCCTTGCCGGAGTAAATATCACGGCCCTCGATGTTGCCGATAAAATTCAGGGAGGATTTGGACAGGATCTCATACGCTTCACGCGTCACGTCGTTGCCCTTGGTGCTTTCTTCACCGATGCTCATGAGTGCGATGCGGGGATCGGCGATCCCCATGACACTTTGCATGAAGATGCGTCCCATGTGCGCAAACTGCTCCAGATGCTGCGCCGAACAATTCACGTTGGCGCCCACGTCGGTCAGGAGGGTCAGCCCGTTCAAGGTGGGGACCAGCAGGGATAAGGCGGGCCGGTCCACTCCTTCGAGTGCGCCCAGGACTTTCTTGGAGATATAGACAACCGCCCCGGTGTTGCCCGTGGAAACAAAGGCATCCGCCTCTTTGTTTTTGACCAACTGGGTGCCCACCAGGATGGACGATCGTTTTTTGCGCCGAAAGGACAGGATTCCTTCGCTCATCCCGATGGATTCCGCCGCATCCACGATGGAGATTTTGGCATGGGAGTGGTCGATCCGTTCGAATTCCTCTCGTATGATGGCTTCGGCTCCGACCAGGAGCACCTCGAGCTGAAACTCGCGGGAGGCGCTCACGGCTCCGGCGACGGTGACCTCTGGGCCGAAGTCTCCCCCCATGGCATCAACGACGATTTTCATGACAGCTTCGCTCAGTCTTCAGATCCTTCCATGACCTGCCGCCCTTTGTAGAACCCGCACTCAGGACAGACACGGTGGGGGAGCTTGGGGTTGCCGCAGTTGGAGCAGATGGACAGGGCCGGCACATCAAGGGCATCATGGGCCCGTCTCTTGCTTTTCCGGGAATGTGAATGTCTTCTCTTTGGATTTGGCATTTATCTTTTATCTCGCAAAAAATCTTTGAATTTTCCCAGCCGTGGATCAAGCTCATGGGCGGCGCAGGAACAGTCGCCCTCCTTGATGATCTTGCCGCACACAGGGCAGATCCCCTGGCAGTCCTTGGCGCACAGGGGCCGCACCGGGAAAGTCAGGTTGAGCTGCTCAAGGACCACATCCTTGAGGTCGATCTTCTGGCTGTAAAAGAACAGTTGGCCCATGTCTTCGTCGTCAAGCTGGTCCTTCACCATATCCAGTTCCTCCGGAAGGTAGACCAGGTCGAATCGAGAATCCACCTTGAGCTCGAAAGGTGAAAGACAGCGACTGCACACAAAGCTCAAGCAGGTGGTGAAGCGACCGGTGATGAAGATCTCTTCCCCGAGCAGGCGGACGTTGATATCGGCGTGCACGGGCTCGAGAAACACGGTGTTCTCCTCCACCAGTTCCGAACTGAAGAACTCATAATCCTGGCTGATATTCAGTCCGTCTTCCGGTAGCCTATCAAGATCTATTATCATAGTAGTATTGTTTCAGTAGGTCGTATTGCAAAAAAAGTTATCCTATTATACCATCTTGCCTTTCTTTGTCAATAACGCCTGGTGCCTCTATTCTCCACCTCAACGCCCCCTGTTCTCTGGAAAATCCCGGCTTTCCCCACCGCTTCTCCAGGCTTGCAATTGCAGGAGGGAGGGGTATAATGGACTTAAAAGCAACGGATCTGCCATGCCTGGCTTGAACACAGAAGTGGAGCACGCGGGTGAAACCTATCATGTGCAAACCCAGGACCTGGGACCTGGCCCCAACTCCGTGGAGACCACCGTCTACAAAGCCGGACGCGTGCTGTCGTCCCGGCGGGCCTACTACACGGCCTTCCTCAACAGCAGCGATCTGCCGGATAAGATCCACGCAATCATCCGGGAAGAGCATGAATCGGCGATCCGGGAGATCAGAGCAGGGAAATTCGCCCATCTCTGATCCCGGGCCATGACCATTCGACGATCCGGATTCACCTCAAGGCTGTTTTTTGCGGGCCTTTTCCATTACAATGAATCGTTCATGGGTATCGGGAGATTTTATGAGTGATCCAGGGAAAGAGAGATTGTTCCTTATCGACGGGAACTCCCTGCTCTACCGCGCCTACTACGCCATTCGGCGACTTTCCAATTCGCAGGGGATCGCCACCAATGCGGTTTACGGCTTCCTCACCGGGATGCGGAAGCTCATCGAGCAGGAGAATCCCAAGTATCTAGGCGTGGTATTCGATTCCAAGGGCCCGACCTTCCGTCATTCCCTCTACAAGGA
>JAUXEH010000091.1 GCA_030620655.1 Candidatus Aminicenantota bacterium
ACGGTTTTCATGTCTCCATTCCTCTTTCTTATTTACTTTATCTATTGAGCTCGTTTTCTGTCAATCATCTTAAGGGGTGAAATTCGGGGTGATATCAAGGGATCGAGTCTTTGATGGCGGCTACCACATCGTTGATATCGTTTTGGACCATCCCGGGGAAAAGCGGCAGAGAAACGATCCCGGAGTAGACTTTTTCGGTCACAGGGAAATCTCCTCCTCTATACCCGTATCGATCCTGGTAAAAAGGCTGCAGATGGCAGGGGATGAAGTGGACACTGGTGCCGATATTCCTGAGGTAAAGCTCCTTTACCAGCCGGTTGCGGTCGATCCCCAGGACGTCCGCGTCCACATAGATGGGGAAGATATGCCAGGAGCTTTTCATCCCCGGCTGGAGAGCGAGCGTCTTGATCCCGGGGATTCCCGCGAGTTTCCTTTGATAGGTGCGGGCCAACCGCGTCCTTCTGTCGTTTAAGGCGTCGATCTTACCCAGTTGAACCACACCCAGGGACGCGTTTATGTCAGAGAGATTGTATTTGTAGCCCGCTTCGTGAATCTCATAGTACCAGGATCCTTCTTTTTTATACCGTTTCCAGCCGTCCTTGCTCATTCCGTGCAGGCGCAGACGCCTCAACCGCTGCGCCTTGTGAGAGTTGTTCAGGGTGATGACCCCGCCTTCCCCCGTGGTGATGTTCTTGGTGGGAAACATGCTGAAACAGGTCAGGTTGCCCAGACCCCCCACCTTCTTGCCCGAGTATTCGGCTCCCAAGGCATGGGCGGCATCTTCCACGACCCGGAGCTTATGGCGGCGGGCGATCGCCATGATGCGACGGAGGTCGCAGGGCTGTCCCGAGTAATGCACGGGAAGCAGGGCTCTGGTTTTCAGGGATATGGCCTGCTTGATCCGCTCGGGATCGATGTTGTAGGTGTCTTCCTCGATATCCACAAAGACCGGCTTGGCTCCCAGGTGGTGGATGACGTTGGCGGTGGAGATAAACGTGAAGGGGGTCGTTATCACCTCATCTCCCGGCTGGACTCCCTCGACCAGGAGAGAGAGAAACAGGGCTGCGGTCCCCGATGACACCGCCACCGCATGCCGGGCCTGTGTGTAGGCCGCCATTTTTTCTTCGAACAGTCTTGCCTGTTCTCCGGATGTCAGCCATCCGGATTTCAAGGTTCTGACCACGGCATTGATCTCGACCTGCGTGATATGGGGAAAGGAGAACTTAAGGTAGGATTTGCGCATGATCAACAGGCGTAATGGTTGTAGTAGATCTTGTCCCTGGGATTGGCGATCACACCGTTTTTCAGCGCCCCGACGATCTCTTGGATGCCGTTTTCAATGGAGTGCTCTGCCTCGAATTCCAGGATCTTCTGCATCTTCTCGAAAGAGACATGATAGCTCCTTTTATCATCGAATTTGTCCAGGACCTGCACCTCCACCTCAGGAATGTTCTTCTGGATGATGTCACCGATTTCTTTGATCTTGAGGTTGCCCAGCCCCACATTAAAGATCTGTTTGTCGATCTTTTCCAAGGGGCTTTCCATGGCTACTTGAAAAGCCCGAGCCGCGTCCGCCACATGCAGCAGCGGCCGCCACTGGTCTCCGCCAAAAATGGAGATCTTCTTATCCATCATGGCCTTCTGAGTCAGATAGTTGATGATGATATCGAACCGCATGCGCGGAGACAGCCCGAAGATCGTTCCCAGCCTGAGCAGCACGGGTGAGAATGTTTTGTCGGCCAGAGAGAGGATGCCCCGTTCTCCGTAGAGCCGGGTTTCGGCGTACAAAGAAACCGGATTGACCACGGCATTCTCATCCAGTGTTTTGGTTTTCCCGGCTCCATAGACACTGCAGGTCGAGGCGAAGACAAAGCGCCGGATCTTGCTTTTCTTGCACAGGTCTGCGAGCCGCACGGTGGCGTTGAAGTTCACGTTGACGGCCAGATCCGAGTCGGCGGCGCAGGCGGGGTCTCCCACGATGGCTGCCAGATGGATGACCGCATCCGCATTCTCCAACGAACGCTTCACATCATCTTCGTTCTGTATGTCCCCGACAATGATTGCCAGATTGGGGTCGGGGTTCTTGAGGAAGTGTTTGAGTGGTTCCACGCCGAACATCAGTTTGTCCAGGATGATGACCTTATAGCCGTCGTTCAGCAGCCGATCGACCAGGATGCTCCCAATGTAACCGGCGCCTCCGGTCACCAGCACACGTTTGCCGTTGTGCCCTTTGTTCATGATGACCTCATGTTTTTTCGATTTTGGTGATTCTAGGCGAATCCTGTTGGGAATGCAAATTATATGCATCCACCAAGGCCATGGTCTGTATGGCCAGTTCCCGGAAGCGCTCCGGGTCTAATACCAGGCTGGCATTGGCGTTAAGGCTGAAGGGATCGTACAGGTTCCAATCTGTATCCTCGCCCAGCGTCCCGGTATCGAGCAGCTCGTAATAGGTGGAGCAGCCCGGATAGGGCACCAGGATGCTCATGGAAACGTAGGTGGGTCGAATCTCTTCGATCAGCTGCCAGCTCATCCTGATTTCTTCCTCGGTCTCGTCCGGGTAGCCCAGCATGAAAAAGGCAGACCACTTCTGTCCCAGTTCGTTGAGGACCGCGGCCCCCCGTTTGATCTGATCGAGGGAGATCTTTTTATTGGTGGCGCGCAGGAGGCGCTCGCTTCCTGTTTCGATGCCGATCTTGAGGTTGAACATCCCGGCCTCGCGCATGCGGAGGACCAGTTCCTTGTTCACCAGCTCGATACGGGTGAGGCATTCCCAGTTGATTGAGAGGTTCGTTCTCTTGAGAGCCTCACAGAAGGCAAGAACCCACTTACGATCGGCGGTAAAGGTGTCGTCTTTGAAGTAGATGTTCCGGGTCCCGAAACGCTCCTGCAGGTAATGGATCTCGGAGAGGATGTTGGGGATGGAGCGATAACGGACGTGCTGTCCCCAAAGGCTGGAGCAGAAAGTGCAGTTAAAAGGGCAACCCCGGCTGGTCATGATCATGCCCATATCGTCGCTGCGGTAGCTGTCCAGGCCGTAAAGCGATTCCCTGTCCGGGAAGGGCAGCGAATCAAGGTCGTTTATCATAGGCCTGGGTGCGGTTTTGGCGATGGATCCGGACGGGTCCCGATACGCCAGCCCGAGGATGTCTGAGTATCGGGTGTCACCTGTTTCAATATAGCGGATGAGTTCCGAGAGGGTTTCTTCTCCCTCTCCCATCACCACGAAGTCGGCCCCGGTCTGTTCCAGCGATGACTCCGGCAGAAACGAAGGATGAGACCCGCCCAGAACCACCGGCACCTCGGGAAACAGGCGTTTGGCCGTTCGGGTCAGGGTCTCTACGGCGCCTTTCTTTGTGGATAGATAGGTGAGGCCGATGAGATCCGGACGGAACTCGCTCATGACTTCCTCGGCTTCCCGCCAGATCGGATGCTCCGGGTTTTGAAGACCCTCCAGATAACGGGGGAACACGTCCAACAGCTCCTGAGACGTCATGTCGACCGGATGGTCGGCATGATCGGCGTCGTAGATGAGGATCTGGTGGCCCTGAGGTTTGAGATAAGCGGAAAGTGAGGAGAGGCTGAAAGGGAAGAAGTAGCGATAAAAACCCATAAAACGGGCGAAGGGCGGCTCAATCAGCAGAATCTTCATAGGGCATAGCGTGTACGGTCGCGTGATATGTTTTCATCCAACTCCGGCGTGTGCCTGACAGACACCGGAGTCAATCTGCGACTTGCTATCTTACCTCCAAACCGCCTGAAATTCAAGTTGAGATGAGCCCTTGTAGGCATTTCCAAATCCGTTATAGAGTATAATGAAAAGGAAAAAGGCGAGCTCCTATCCGTCTGAGCCGCATGAGGGTGGGTGGTTGGGTCTTCGGCGAGGAGGGATGGGAGCTCGCCTAAAAGTGCTGTTTTGGGAGGCGGGACGGCGGTTCTGGGACCGGATGCGGGTATCGGTTGAGGAAACCGTCTCCGCTGGGCCCTGATCCGTGCTGATCAGGCTTTCGTTTCCATCGCTATCCAGGGCCGACACCCCGTAGGCATACTTGGCGGCCTGCTCGGGACTCGGGATGCCGCGGTCCCAATATTCGAGTTCGCTCTGGCCGGCGGGGACTTCTTCGAGGAGCCGGAAAAAGGCGGCACTTTCGGCCGCCAACTTGCGGTAGATCCTGTATCGGGTGACCACGAACTGTCCTTCGTTTCCGGGATTTTCCTCCCAGCCCACGATGTTGATGTATTCTCGATAGAAAAAGCTGCTGTTGGTAACCGTTTCCGTGCTCACATTCAAGGGAGGGAACGGTTCCCCCCGGACGGGATCGACCGGAGGAGACTTCTGGCTTTCCACACCCTGTTTGTTGATGGCCGTCAGTGCGTACCTGTATTCCGTGTCCTGCTTAATCTTGTTATCCTCGTAGCTGAATATCGAAGCATGGACCACGGCAATGGGACGCAGATCGGTGATGTCTCTGATCTGACGATAGATCCGGAAGAACTGGAGGCTGGAGGGATTGAGGATTTTTGGATTGTTTTCCCATGTCAGGCTGACGGTGCGGTTCCGATCGCTCTTTTCCGCCTGTATGTTGACCGGGGGGAAGGGAACGCTCAGGATGCCGGATTCCCAGGTCTCGGCCATGAGCTGGTAGCCGTCGTCGTTGGGATGGAGATTGTCTCCCGAAATCAGGGCTTCATGCCCCCCCCATTCCGGAGGATATGCCATATAGGCACCATAGTTGTCCACCCGGGATATGGAAAGCTTCTGGGCCAGCTCCTGAATCTTTGTGTTGAGGTTCAGGGTCCTCTGTATAAATGGTTCTACCCAGCGATCCCGGGCCCTGGGGATGATGCTGGAGATCAACGGCATGACCCCGAAACGTCGGCATGTGAGGATCATCTGTTCAAGATTGAACGCCGTGGTATCTGAAGAGTAATCGAAGGAGGTGACGTCATTGGTTCCTTCCATCAGCAGCAGATACAGGCCCAGATCCGTGGTGATGACACTGTTGATCCGGCTGACCCCTTCCCAGGTCGCCTCTCCGGGGATCCCCCGGTTGACCACCAGCGGATCGGAGAAGGTATCCAGGAGCAGTGTCTGGAGCCGGGGGACATACCCCACTCCCATATGAGGGCCGTTCATGGATCCGAACGTGATGCTGTCACCAAATCCGATGAATTTTTGTTCGTCCAGATACTCGGCCAGGGAGGCCACTTGGACAGGTGGCGCCGGCTCAGGGGGCATCGGAGCTATAGGCAGGTCCAGGCGCTGTAAGCAGATGTGATCCCTCTGTTTCCAGGAGAGGGCCAGCTGGCCGCGGAAGGAGACCAGGGACGGTGAGTGGCTGCGAAGCGTGTCCCGGGAAATATTGACCGCCGGAAGCCAGGCCTGCTGTTCCCTGTAGGAAAAATAAACATCGGTCCCGTGTGCATCGGCGCGGGTCCATGCCACCGCAGGCAGGTGATCGTTCAGGAAAACCAGTGAGGGCTGGCCATCGGAGGCGTTATGGTTCCGGGATATGTTTTCCCATTCCTGCCAACATGTCCCCGTCCAGGCTGTGTAATAAATCTCGTAGTCCGTCCCGTCAAAGGAGCTCCAGGCGACAGCGGGGTAACCCATGTGGCTCAAAGCCACAGAGGGATGAAATTGAGGGGCGGAAGGCACACGCGTGAGCGAGGTGGGGCGGGACCAGTGATCCGGATGATAGGTGCGGTAGTGGATCTCGTCGGATCCGGTTCCAGGGGCGACCCAAAAAACCCAAGCCTGCCCCTGCCGGTCGACGAGGATCTTGGGCGTAAACAGAGGCTGTGTGTTTCCCGGAGAGAGATTCCAGAAGCGCCCGGCATGGAGGTCGGTTACATACAGGCGGTGCTGCCCTTGATGGAGATTCACCCAGATCACCCAAGGTTGGTTGGCCGGACAGAAATCCAGGTCGGGTGAGTGATTCATTCCGGGGAATCCTCGGGATATTTTGCGGGTGTGCATGATCTTCCGGTCCTGGATCCGGCCCAGGTAGACATCTCTTTGTTCCTGGGCGCCGGCCTCCCAGAGGATCCAGGTCCTGTCCCGTCGGTCCCTTTTAAGAACCTTTATCTCGATATCGTGCAGCGTGGACGCTTCAGCTTGAAAGGCGGGATTCGATCCCTGGCCGTCCCCGTATACAACCAGATCCAGTGTTCCTTGAGGAGAGAAGTAGGGAAGCCCGCTCTGTCCGGCGACCACTCGGGCTCCTTCTTGGGCCGACAGATCAATCGTGAGTAGAACGGCGATCAGGAGAATAAATGGTCTCTTGCTGCGCATGGCTCTTTATTCTGAAACGTCCTCTCCTGGGGAGAGAAAAAGTTTTCTGGTTTTGCTCGAAGCGACCGATGAATACATCCCATCCCGAATCCATAAGGTGAAGGCTCTGCCAGGTCGTGGTGAAGTTCCGGGCCGACGCCATCGCCACATCCGGCCTCTCCTGGCGTGACTGCGTCGAGGTGTTGATCTGCACCTCGGGCCCGAGGGGTTGGCCGTTGACATCGAAGAGGCGCGAGAAAATGCCGTACGAATCCCCATCCTGTCCCCGGCTTTGCCAGGCGACACAGAAATTTCCCTGGGTGTCGCTGGCCACGGACGGATAGACCTGCCAGTCTTCGGTTGTGCTGTTGACCTTGAATTCGGGGCCTATGAGTTGTCCCGTCCGATCAAGGGTCCGAGCGAATATATCGTAGTCCTCCATGGTCGCACTCTGGCCGTGCCAGCAAACGACAAAATTCCCCATCGAGTCGGCGCTGATGTCCGGATGGTCCTGCCAGCCCGATGCGGTTTGATTGACCTGAAATTCTCCTCCCAGAGGCAAGCCGTTGTGATCGAATCCTCGGGCGAAGACACCGGTCTTGTCGCCGTCCTGATCATAGCTGGACCAAACGACAACGAAATTGCCGGAACTTTCCACGGCGAGGGCCGGATGCATCTGATTATCCTGGATGAAGGTGTTCACCCGGAATTCCGGTCCCAGGGGAATGCCCGTGGGATCATAGAGCCGCGCATAGATCCCGAAGGCGTCCCCGTCCTGTTCCCAGCTCTGCCAAACGAAAACTATGTTGCCCTGCCCGTCCATAGCCACTGCAGGCTCACCCTGGAAATCAGGGCCGTATTGGTTGACCATGAATTCCGGTCCCAGGGGAAAACCCGCATTATCATATATCCGGGCGTATATGCTGCCGTTCACCGGATCTTCCCAAAAATTGACCCAGGCGAAAACCAGGCGGCCGTTGCCTCCCAGGGCGGCGGCGGGATGATCATGCGGGGCCCCCTCTCCCTCGTCCCCACCCAGGGTATTAACCTGAAATTCCTGGCTGACGGGAATCCCGTCCGGCGAGCATCTTCTGGCGAAGATCCCGGGCAGCCCGTCATCTTGGCTGTCGCTGACCCAGGCTACAACACAGTTGCCTGCAGAGTCGGCGGCGATACATGGAAAGGACTGATCGCCGGGAAGGTAGGAGTTGACCAGCTGCTCGTTTCCTGCGGGCTGGAAAAAGAGGAACCCGCCCAAGATGACAGAGAGAGCGATCGAGTGTGTGGGGTGCCGCATATTGTTTCCGATGAAAATCCTTTTGTATATTATCTGCCTGGATATGTCAATTCCGACCCGCCAGTCCGTGGGCATCTCCGGTTCCGTGATGGGCGAAAAAGAAGCTGGTTTTTGTTGACTCAAAAGGACTATAATGGGAGCGGAATGGAGAAAGAATACAAGGCCAGCCTCCAGAAGAAGTTGATCGATCAGGAGCAGTCTTTCTACACAAAGTATTCGACCTTGACGATCGGCAGGAAAAGCCTGACGGCCCTGGTCAAGTACGAGCTGATCATCCTCCTCTTCTCAGGGGTCCCTGGCGCGCTGGGCTTTTTCCTGCGCAAGATCTTCTATCCCTCCCTGTTCAAGGAAGTGGGGAGAGGGGTCATCTTCGGGAAAAACATCACCCTCCGTCACCCCCACAAGATAGTCATTCAAGATAACTCCGTCCTCGATGATAACGTGGTACTGGACGCCAAGGGAGAAAACAACGCAGGAATCCGGATCGGCCGCAACGTGTTCGTGGGCCGCAACACCATTCTCAGCTGTAAGGAAGGGTCGATTTTTCTGGGTGATTACTGCAACCTGTCCGCCAACTGCTCCCTGCTCTCGGAGACCGAGATCCGCTTAGGCAGGTACTGTTTCCTGGCAGGCCGCTGTTACCTGGTGGCTGGGGGAAATCACAGCTTTGAGGATGTGACCACTCCGATCATGTTTCAACCCTCTTTCTCAAAAGGAGGGATACGGATCGGGGAAGATGTCTGGCTGGCCGCCGGGGCCATCCTCTTAGACGGGGTAACCATCGGCAGCGGCAGCATTGTGGGAGCCGGCTCCGTGGTCACACGTTCCCTGCCGGAAAACGTGATCGCCGTGGGAGCCCCCGCCAAAGTCATCAGATATCGGGGAGTCGATGAGGGGAAATCCCGGGCCTGAACCGCGGTTACGGCATTTTTCTTGAAATAAACTTCCACAGATATTCCTTGGGCACTCCCAACAATCCCCTCCTCCAAACCCTGTCACAGTGGGAACAGGCTTTTAGATCATCGATGGTCCGGTCCCCGAGCTTCCTGCGCAGCTCCCTCATGCCTTCACTGTTCCAGACGGCCTGGAGAGAATCCGTGCGCACATCTCCGACCCTGTAATATCCGAAGAAATCCTGTGTGCAGGGAAGCACTCCGCCGTCCCAGAAGATGACCAGGGCGTTCCAGGGAAAGGGACACAGGGAGTACGCCTTGGAACGCGCTGCTTGAGGGATCTCCCCGGCCCAGTTGTGGAGTTCTTTGGTGATGAAACTGCCGAGGGGAAGGCCGCGGAAGCGGGCGAGGAAAGCGTCCTGGGCCTGAGACAGCTCAGCAGTGGACATGTCTTTGAAATTTATCACCTCCACCGCGACCTCAGGTTTTTTTACCTGAAGATCTTGTTTGGCCTGGAGAAACTGGATGATGTTCCCGATGGTTTTGTCGAAATCCCCTCCCCGGCGTATACCCTCATAGGCCTCTTTCGTGTATCCATCGAATGAAAACGATAAGCGGTCCAGGCCGGTAGCGATGATCTCCTGCGACAGTTTCTCAGTCAGCAGGGAGCCATTGGTGTGGAGTCGGGTGTAGAGTCCCCGGGACTTGGCATACCGGATGGCTTCGATCAGGTGGGGGTGGAGCAGCGACTCCCCCCGGTGGGCCAGGTTGATATCGAAGGCGAAGGTGCGGGCCTCGTCGATGATCTTCCGGTACAAGGACATCTCCATGAAACCCCGGTCCTCTTTGTTCAGGTCTTGGTTGGGGCACATGACGCAGCGGTAGTTGCAGTGGCTGGTCAGTTCGATCCACAGGCGGATGGGGAGATAAGGGAGGCGGGTGGATTTCCTGCGGTAATGATGGAAGAGCCGCAGCAGACGCAGCCAGTATCGTCCGGTCTTCATCTGTTCCGTTTTTCCTCCAGCTCCTGGATAACCACGGAGGCGGCCATGTTGCCGATGACGTTGGTACAGGTGCGGACCATGTCCAGGAGCCTTTCCACGCCCAGGATCAGGGCCAGTCCCTCCATAGGAATGCCCAGCTGGCTGAGGACCATGGCCAGGGCGATGATCCCGGCCATGGGGACCCCGGCGGCTCCGATGGAGGAAAGGACGGCCATCAGCACGATCGTGACCTGGCCGGTTAGGCCGAGATGGATCCCATAAATCTGGGCGATGAAAACAGCGGATACACCTTGATACAGGGCTGTTCCGTCCATATTCACGGTGGACCCCAGCGGGATGACAAAACTTGAATACTGCCGGGAAACACCGATGTGCTCCACGCTTTCCATGGCCACCGGGAGCGTCGCCATGGAGCTGGAGGTGCTGAAAGCGATGATGATGGC
>JAUXEH010000047.1 GCA_030620655.1 Candidatus Aminicenantota bacterium
ATGAGAGTTTCTGGTTCTATGTCCAACAGGCCTTCAGCATCGACCGGAGTGTCATAAACCTCAACAATGGGGGGGTCCATCCGGCTCCCAAGGTGGTCATCGATGCCGTGAAACGTTACATGGATGCCTCCAACGGTGCCCCCGTGTTGAACTCATGGAGGTACCTGCGTCCCCGGAAGGAACTGATCCGGAAGAAGATTGCCGACACATTCGGCTGCTCACCGGATGAGATCGCCATAACCCGCAATGTGACCGAATCCATGCAGATCTCCCTGCTCGGGCTAGACCTGAAACCAGGGGATGAGGTGCTGGCGACCACCCACGATTACCCCTCCATGAAAAACGCGCTCTCTCAGAGGGAAAAACGGGAGGGGGTGAAGGTCAAATACTTCTCCTTCCCCTATCCTCCTAAAAATCTCAATATTCTTGCGGAACTGTTCGAGAAAAACGTGACTTCCCGGACTCGAATCATCCTGCTGTGTCACATCACCAACCTGACCGGGCAGATCTTTCCGCTCAGGGAAATCTGCCGCATGGCCCGGGAGCGGGGGATCGAGGTGGTCATAGACGGGGCGCATGCCTTCGGGCATTTTGTCTACAAGCAGAAGGACCTGGACTGTGACATCTACGGCGCCAACCTGCACAAGTGGATGATGGGGCCCATCGGGACGGGATTCCTGTACGTGAAAAAGGAAAAGATCAAGAAGATCTGGCCGCTTTTCCCTGCTCCCGACCCCCGGAGCGACGATATCCGCAAATTCGAACATGTCGGGACCCAGCCGGAAGCCCTCAAGCTGGCTCTGGGGGAGGCCCTGGCTTTCCATCATGGGATCGGGGGAGAACGGAAGGAGGCACGTCTGCGCTACCTGCGAGACTACTGGGCCAAGGCCATTGCCAAGCTCCCCCGGGTCAGGATCCTGACCTCCTTCGATCCGAAGCAATCCTGCGGCATAGGCACCTTCACGGTCGATGAGATGGACATGGGGAAACTGAGTGCCGCCCTTTTCAACGATTATAAGATCGTCACCACGGGTGTGGGGATACCGGCGCCGGACGGCACTCCGGATGCCAGGGTGAACGGCATACGCGTCACTCCCAGCATCTACACCATGCCGCGGGAACTGGACATCTTTATCGAGGCGGTGACACGCTATGTGAGAGAAGGGCTTCCCGGCTGATTCGAGGGAAGGGAGACGTGATCGAGACCACCAGGACTTGGGCATAAGCCGATATGAAGATCAGAATCACAGCCATGCTTGTCATCCTCCTGCTGGGAGGGGGCAAAATAGCGCAAGCCGAGATCGCCTACCCGTGGAAGGACGTGTACATCGGGGCCCTGGATGCTTCGTGCTGGGCGGGTCTGGTCCTGGCGCCGCACTCTGATACCGGTTTTGCCTTCAAGATCCGCGTGATCAAGGGGGAGGAGGCTGCTGAGGGGGTCGATTTCTATTATCTCGTATCCGAAGTGGGGCCGCATTCTCCGGACGGACGTTATGCCCGGATCAGGTTCGACTTGAGCCTCCCGTTCGGCAAAGGCGATGACACGCCCATCCTGAAAAAGCCGTCCGCCAAGTCAAATACCTTGACGGTGGAATGGTCGCGCCAGAACGAGTATACGGTGATCGGCCGGATACAGGCGCCCAAGCATGTCCAGATTCAGCTTATCCATTACTTTCCCTGGGAGACCAGGGGTCGATACCGGCCCCGAGATGACGGCCAGCTGGAAGGCGAAAGCCTGGCTCTCCAGAAATATCATTATCTGTTCTGGTCGGACCGGCCAGGGACTCCGGAGGAAGGTGCGGAAGGGAGCCGGGTTGTGCGCACCTATTCCACGGATAGGAAGCGGTGGATCTATTTTGTGGCCGGAGTCGGAGAAGATCCGGAGGTTTTGAGCAACCGCATATACCGTTACAAGAACGAAAAAACGATCAAGTCTTTCCTGGCGGAGGAGGCCCGGATCTACGAACAGAACCGGGTGCGGGCCCTGGGAGCACACAAGGGAGTGGCGGCCGCAGTGACCAACAACCTTTTCTGGACATCGGTCTACCAGCCGGGGCGGCACAGATTTTTTACCCCATCGGGGCGAAACAGGCTTCCCGAGCGGCCCGACGGGACAAGCCCTCCCTGGTCGACCTTGTCCGGGGACTCATTTTTCAATGCGCTGGTGCTTTCCCTGGAAAGCCCCAAACATGCCAAGGACATGCTCAAGGCCGTGCTGGAAACCCAGTATCCCAACGGAAACATACCCCAGTGGAGGGCGGGAGAGGAGGGCAGTCCGGACCGTTCACAACCTCCGGTGGGCGCGTACGTCGTCCTCAAACTGTTTCAGAAGACCGGGGATGAGGAGCTACTGCGGTTTGCCTATCCCTATCTCACCCGCTGGCATGCCTTCTGGACCGAGAAGAAATCCAACGGCCTCACCCGCAGAGACGGAAACGGAGACGGTCTCCTGGAGTGGGGTTCTGATAGTGAGCTGGTCCGGGGAAACGATCCACCCTGGATGGACAGCGACACGGGAAAAGACCGGGCCCGGATGGAATCGGGCATGCCTGACCTGCCCAACTGGGATGAGGTCGGGTTCGACAGGCTGACAGGGACCATGACCATGAACTGCCTGGACCTAAACTGCCTGTTCGCCCTGGATGCGTGGTGCCTGGCTCAGATGGCGAGCGTCTTGAATTATCCCAGGGATAATCGAGAATATCTGGGAGAGTATGAGGCCTTGAAGCTGCTGATCAACGACAATTTTTGGGACAGCCGGCAGGGGTTCTATTTCGACCGCCACTGGGACGGCCGCTTCTCTTCCAAGATGTCGGTGTCCAGCTTCTATCCCCTGCTGGCGCGCATCCCGGACGCGGAGAGGGCGCGGCAGATGCGGGCTCATCTTCTCGACAGGTCGGAATTCTGGGGTGATTACGTCATCCCCACGGTATCGCGCGATTCAGAAGAATATCGTGAGCAGCTGGAGTGGCGCGGGGCTGTATGGCCGAATGCCAACTACCTGGTTTACCAGGGCCTGAAGGCGTTCGGCATGGATGTGGAGGCCCAGGAGTTCGCCAGGAAAAGCGCCGACCTCTTCCTGCTGACATGGACCAATTTTCAGATCTGTCCGCAAAACTACGACTCTCGGACCGGCCAAGCAACCGGCCACAGGTTCCAAAGCTGGGGGCCGCTCATGGCCTTGATCGCTTTGGAGGAACTGATCGATATCACGCCCTGGGATGGGTTTCGTTTTGGGGTGCTCCAGCCGGACCGGCCCAGTGAGGTGAGGCGCATGTCCATCCAGGGGCGGCATTATGATGTGAGGGTGTCGTCCGGAGAGGTCAGGTTGAGGGAAGAAGGAAGGGAGATCTTCAGGAGTAAGGGAGGACTGGTCATTCGCCGTTTCCTCTACAACGAGCAGCTCGTGTCCTTCGAGGTGATGGCCCTGGCGAAGAGGAAGATCAGGATCCGGTTTTTGATGAAGGGAAAGTACCAGTACTTCCTGGATG
Source organism: Candidatus Aminicenantota bacterium (assembly GCA_030620655.1). Lineage (GTDB taxonomy): Bacteria > Acidobacteriota > Aminicenantia > Aminicenantales > Aminicenantaceae > JAUXEH01. Next base: position 3,492 of record JAUXEH010000047.1, read on the forward strand.
ACCAGGTCAAAAAGATATTTGATGGGGATTATGTGGATATCGAAGTGCCGGAAGGCGGGCACGATGTTCTCATCATGCTCGTGGAAAAAGCCCGTTAGCACGATCAACGGAAATCAGCATAAATGCAGGATGCCGAGTCATGGATGCCCTGATAGCCAGTAAGCGGTTTGAAACCATCCGTCAGCTGCAGCAAGATCTTAACGCTCTGGGTTACGGCGTTGTTGTGGCCGGTACCGGCGATGAGGTGCTGGACCGGATGAAAGATAATCCCGGGATTCAGCTGGTCATCATGGAGAGTGAAGCGGATCTTTCGGCCAGCCTGGATCTTTGCCGTCTTATCAAATCCTCCGACTGGAAACGGTACGTCCACGTGATCCTGATCCTGGAAGTCCGGCCTGAAGACGACGCGGTGAGCATGGCTGAAAATGGGCTCGATGACTGCCTGATCCGGCCCTTCGGCAGGCGGGAGCTCAAGGGGCGGCTCCTGACCGGCCTCCGGATCATTCGATTGAATGAAAAACTGCGTGATGCCAGGGAGACCCGGCAGATCGATCTGAGGTCGGGACGGGAGGCTCAGGAGCGCATGCTCCCCGTACATTTCCCGGACATCCCGCAGCTGGAGATCGCCGCGCGCTTCATCCCCAGTGCCTATGTATCGGGTGACCTGTACGACATCTTCCGCCTGGATGAGTCCACCCTGGGTTTGTACAGCATCGATGTGTCCGGGCACGGCGTGGCTGCGGCGCTGTTCAGTGTGGGGCTAAGCCAGAGGCTCAACAGTCATCTTCAGCCGGGCGCTCTGCTGAAGGTCCCCATTGATCAGGCGCCCTTCTACCGGATCAATCCCCCGGAGGCTGTCCTGGAGACCCTGGATGAGGACGACATGCTGGGGAAATACGGGCGTTTTTTCACCATGGTCTACGCCCTTGTCCATCTGGATTCAGGTAAGGTTTCATTCTGCCGCGCCGGACACAATCTGCCCCTGGTCATCCATGGGGACGGGTCAGCGGAATACATCAAAGGCGGGGGGCCGCCCCTGGGATTGGGGATTGTGACCGAATCCAGGGTGAGTCAGGAGGTCGAACTTAATCCGGGAGAAGCCTTCATCCTGTTTTCCGACGGCATCAACGAGACGTTCTCACGCAGCGGAAAAAACGGTTACGGCCTCAGCCGCGTCAAGGAGATCCTGAGGAGTCATCACGGCAGGCCCCTGGAGGAGTCCTTCGATGACCTGATCGCCGATGCGAAAAAGTATCAGGGGCGGCCCGAGTTCGCCGATGATATTTCCATCATCGGACTCAGATGGAAGGAGGGCTGAATCATGGAAGAGTTCTATCTTTATTTTCCTGCCAAAATCCGGTACCTCCACCTGGCCACGTCGCTGTGTCGGGAGCTGTGTGCCAAGGTCCCCAGGAAACGGAAGGTGAAGGATTTTGTCGAGGACATTGAGCTGTGCATCAGCGAGGCCTGTACCAATGCCATTAAATACGGCAGCGGCCGGGACTCGGGTGCCGCCATTTCAGTGCGCTTCCACTTGTACCCGGACCATGTGATAATTCGTGTCGGGGACCAGGGAGAGGGCTTCGATTTAAATAATATCCCGGTCCCGGATCTGGAGAAGCATACAGAGCGAGGCTACGGATTGTATATCATAAGAGCCAAGATGGATGCTGTCCGTTATGTACGTGCCCGGGATGGGAATTATCTGGAGATGACGCGGTATTTCGATTCACCATTAAACAAGAGGAGTTCATGATGGAGATCACACGGAAGAGAGCGGGGCGGGCGTGTGTCGTAACGCCCCAGGTAAAAAAGATCGATGCCAACGTGGCTGTGGAATTCAGAAAACAGCTGATGGAGCTGATTGCTGACGGAGAGAACCGACTGGTCCTGAATCTGGGCGAGGTCGATTTTATCGACAGCTCGGGGTTGGGTGCCCTGGTAGCCGTACTCAAGAACATCGGACCCGAGGGTAGGATCAAGCTTTTCGCGGTCAAGGATGGAGTCCGTTCGATTTTCGAGCTCACGCGTCTGGATCGCGTGTTCGATATACATATATCCGAGAAGGGCGCGGTGGAGAGTATGAAATGAGCCACATCGTCGAAAATCCGGATAAGGTGCGCCGTGCGGAGATCGTGGTCGGGATCCCCTCTTACCAAGAAAAGGACTCCATCGGTTTTGTGACCGGGGTAGTGGATGCGGGATTGGAAAAATATTTCGGGCGCAAGGACTGCGTTATCATCAATGTGGACAATAACTCGCCCGACGATACCAGAGGGGCATTTCTCAAGACCGAAACCCGGATGCCCAAGCTTTACATATCCACTCCGGAGGGTGTTAAAGGAAAGGGCCGCAACATCCGGAATCTGTTCGAGGCCGGGGTGGAACTCGGGGCCAAAGCCATAGCCATGGTGGATGCGGATCTGACCAGCATCACGCCGCAGTGGGTGCAGTATCTGGTGGAGCCCGTGTACATGGACCACGATTATGTGATCCCGATCTATGTGCGCCACAAATACGACGGGACCATCACCAACAACATCGCCTACCCCATGACGCGCGTGTTGTACGGGCTGCGTACGCGCCAGCCCATTGCCGGTGATTTCGGGCTTTCGGGCAAGCTGGCTCGCGCCTACCTCACGGAAAAGACCTGGGATGAGAATGTATCCGAGTTCGGCATAGACATCTGGATGACTACCATCGCCATCTCACGCGGGTTCAAGGTCTGCCAGACCTTCATGGGAGCTCCCAAGTCTCACCGCGCCAAGGACCCGGGCGCACACCTGGGCCCCATGTTTTACCAGGTGGTGGGAACCGTTTTCAACCTGGCCGTGGATTTTGAATACCTCTGGAAATATTCCTCCGAAAGCCTCCCCACGAACATCTTCGGTTTCGGCCTGGGAGTGACGGAGGAACCCCAGCCGGTCACGGTGGACACCGAACGGCTGCTCAAGAGCTTTGTCGATGGTCTGATCAAATACTGGAAGGTCTGGAACAAGGTGATCGCTCCCCTGAACCTGGACGATCTCAACCATCTGCAGAAGATGTCGGCGGACACGATCCGGGTGCCGGCCGACCTCTGGGCCAGGATCCTGTTCGATTATGTGGTCGCGTACCGGGATCGGCTGGCGGCTCGGACCCAGCTCCTTAACTCGTTGATCCCCATCTATTACATCCGCACCCTTGCTTTCGTGAACGACACGAAAGACATGAACACCAAGGAAGCCGAGGATTTTCTGGAAGATGAGTGCCGCATAATGGAGCGCGAGATCTACTATCTGATCGCCAAATGGAATCAGACCCCGCGCCAGGACGGGATCCCATCCATCGCCCAGTATCTGGCCGAATAACGGATCGGCCGTGTGTCCCGCCGGGCAGTTTTTACGCTCAGACGGTCCAATCCTTGTCGGCCAGGTAGGCCTGCTTCAGGGTATCGCCCCGGACACCTTGGCGAAGGGCCTCGAGGGCGAGGACCTCGTCGGGAGGGATATTGCCCAGGTTGACGTTGATCCCGCAGCGCATGATCAGCGCCTGCTGCTGATTTTTGATCGGCGCTTCCCACATGATGCTGTCCAGGTCGTCTACCCCGGCGATGATGTCCTCCATGTCGTCCTGTTTGATCTTTCCGTCCTTATCGAAGATCCCGACACCCTTGCCCGCTTCCCGGGCCTCGATGATCACATTGAAGGCACCCGCGGCCGTATCTTCCCGGATGAGGCGGTGCGTCTCTTCCAGGGAGATGGCTTCTTTGGGGTCTTTTTTCCCTACTTCTGTGTAGACCTTGAATCCGGCTTCCAGCGCCTTCCCAATGGTCGCTTTTCGCGTATCCAGGTCCATATCGATGGTGCCGTCCGAGATCTCAACCGCTGAGAACTCCAGCTCCCTGGCCCGGGCCAAGTAGGCCTCGAGCTTGCGCTGCCAAACGGCCACCTCGCAGAAGGTCCCCCCGGGCATTACGTCGATCCCGGCTTCGGTCAGCAGCCGGTTTTTCTCTCTTAGCAGGTCTCCCGAATAAAACGCGGAAGTGCCGAAGGTCAGCTTGACCACATCGATGTATTCGCCGGCGATCCGGATAAGGTCTTGCAGGCGGTAAAGTCCCATGTGCTTGTCGATCACCATGGTGAGCCCCTTTTCGCGGGGCTTGCTGGAGCGTCCCTTCACCGGCATGGTGACGACGTTTTCCCAGGCTTTGCTCATGTTCTGTCTCCTTGTGTGGTTTGCTGCAGGATATCACCCCAGCAGTGTTGCGGATCCGAGAGGACCGACGCGATCATCCGGATTCGAGGATTTTTCACGAACCGCCGCATGGCATCCAGCCGCTGCTGCGCGGCAACCGGATTGTCGAAGCCGGGCACGGCGATCGTGTCGTAGAGGATAAAAGATTCCGCCAGTTTTTGTGAGGCATTGTCGAAAAGCCGCTTGGCCGCCTGCTCCTTGTCCCGGATCCGGTTCAGGATAAACTCCCGGCGTCCCATCTCGATGTGAGGGAACAGGAGCAGGATGGAGTCTGGGTCTTGGATGGTCTCATCCTGCCAGCGGAAGCGCGTGAGGTCGAGGGCCGCCTTTTCCTGCCAGAGCCTACCTGGGGGCGGCAGGGGGGCCTTCGGTAGAAATTCGGGAAAATCGTACTTGAGGGTTCCGAGACGGATGTTGTCGACCAGGGATCCCATCCGCCAGATCGATTCCTCTCCCTTGAGTTCCAGGTGTACGGTTTCCGTGGAGAAGAGGCGCAGGCCCTGCGAAAGTCCGCTGAGCAGGTAAACGGTCTTGCCGCCCCCGGCTCCTCCGGCCACCACGAAAAGCGTGCGATCATCAGGGGCATACAGGGCACAGGCGTGGAAGTTGTAGATGCTGTGGCGGGTTTCCAGGAGGAACAGCATATAACGGTAGAGCAGGCCCAGGTTGCCCCAGAGAGAATACCTCGCGTCAGAGGCTCTTTCGGCCAGCTCGAGGATGGGCCCTCTCAAGGTGATGCGGCCGTCTGAAAAACTGCAGTGGGGCCGTTCCTCCGCTTCTTCTATGTGGATGTATCCATCCAGTCCCTCGGAGTAGGGTATGTCTACGACGCGCAGAAAGTCCGTGAGCAGGGATTTGACCTCGATCTTGCCCGGAAAACGGGGGATGTGATCCGGATGGTTGCTGGTTATCCCCACCCGAGCAGGACCGATCTGCAGGGCTGAGGTGTACGGCATCTTGTTCATCCTTTAACCTGAACAATTCATAAACAATGTCGATATTTCACGTAATACATGTAGTATCAAGGAGTTACATGAGATTTATCGGTGAGCCATAACTTTGTTCTCCCATTGTTATGATCTATCATAATCGACATTTTTTCCTCTCCGAGCGAGCCGATTTCACCATATCTGGGGTGTTGCGGCGGATTCGCAGTGGACGACCACAGCTTCACTCGCCGCGCCTACCATCTACGGCAAACTCGACTCGTGAATTATCCAGGTTAGGAGCCACCTATCATACACCTTTACCACCGAAAGTAAAAAGAGATTTATGGGCTGTGTGCAGGGCGGCCATGTGAAAGAGGAAGGGGCGGCAGTCAACGCTAGCGAATCCGGCGCGGACCAGGAGAGAGGACAGCTCCTCAGCCGGATAGAAGCGCGGAATCGTGTGTGCCAGGTATCTGTACCCGGCTGCAGAACCGGACAGGCGGCTGCCCAGGGGCCGGACCAGGGTTCTGACGTAGGCATGAAAAAGCGAGCGGAGCAGGCGGCCGCGAGGCTGGCTCGTCTCCAGGTGGATGAATACGCCTCCCGGTTTGAGCACTCGGTGAAATTCCCGGAAAAATCCCACCAGGGCCTCGGGACCCGAGTCGAGGTTGCGGGTGGCGAAGGAGATCGCCAGCAGGTCGAAGGTTTCCTGCGGGAAGGGGAGGCATCCGACATCCGAGAGGACGAATGCCGCTTGGGAGGAATAGGATTTGCCCTCTGCCAGTCGGAGCATGGGCAGGCTGAAATCGGCGCCTGTGACCAGCGCTCCGGGAGGCGCCTGGCGGGAGATCGCGACCGACATGTCTCCGGTCCCGCAGCAGACATCCAGTATCTGCTGAGGTGAAAACGATCCAGCCGCCCGGGCCGCGCTTTTGCGCCAGAGGATATCCAGGCCCAGCGTCATTACGTGATTGATCAGGTCGTATCTGTGCGCGACCTCGGTGTAGATCTTCTGTACGCCTTTTTTCATCCCGAGACTGTTATTGTTCTTCCAGGACCATGGCCGAGTATCCTTCAGCCTGGAGCTTACGGGCTGTGGCTCTGGCTTCCTCCATGCTCCGAGCCTTGATCCGGACCCGATAGTAGGTCTGTCGAGAGGTGCGGAATGTCGAGACATAGACCCCCGCATACCTCTCCTTGAGGCTGTCCTGGAGGGCCGAGGCGTTGGATTTGACAGTGAAGGACCCCACCTGGACGGAAAATTTTTGTGCGCCGGGATCCGGAGAAATATCGGGCAGGACCTCGACCCTCACCTTGACGACCCCGGGGCCGAGCATGTCCAACTGCTGGGCCGCGGCATAGGAGAGGTCGATGATGCGGTCGTTGACGAAAGGTCCGCGGTCGTTGATGCGGACTACGACCGAGCGGCCGTTCTCCAGGTTGGTGACCATGACATGCGTGCCGAAGGGCAGGGTTCGGTGAGCGGCGGTCATGTCGTGCATGTCATAGATCTCTTTGTTGGAGGTGGTCTTGCCGTGGAAGCCGGGCCCATACCAGGACGCCATGCCCTGTTCCTGATAGGCCGGCTCGCGCGGCTTAAGGGTTGTGCAGCCGGAAAGGGCAAGGCCTAAGATTAATAGCACCGTGAATGCCCATCCGAGATCCTTGCCTATCAGCCGTATCCCATCCATAGATCAGTCCGGGGACTTGAGATGAGGGACGAGCCGGGATTGCAGGAATACGAAGGCATCCTGAGGATCCGAGCAGTACTTGAAGAGCTTCAGGTCGTTGGGATGGATGGCTTGATGCTTCGCCAGGGCCTCCATGTTGATGATCTCGCGCCAGTATTCCTCGCCGTACAGGAGGACACAGATGTCGCGCCGGTCGATCTTCTCCGTCTGGGTGAGCGTGAGCACCTCGAATATTTCGTCCAGGGTGCCGTATCCACCGGGAAAAGCCACGATGGCGCGGGCCATGTAAACCAGCCAGAACTTACGCATGAAAAAGTAATGGAACTCAAAGGCCAGCTCCGGTGAGATGTAGGGATTGGGGTGCTGTTCATGCGGGAGGGAGATGTTCATACCCATGGTTTTTCCGCCGGCCCGGTCCGCGCCCCGGTTCGCGGCTTCCATGATCCCTCCTCCGCCTCCCGTACAGATGACGAAATTTTTTCCCCGGGCCTTGAGCTTGATTGCCCAGCGAGCCAGCAGATAGGCCAGTTCTTCGGCTTCGCCGTAGTATCGGGCCAGCACCGAATCGCTGTTTTCCGGGGCGGCCCGGGCGGATCCGAAGAATAGGACCGTGTTGTTGACCTTGTGCTTTTTCAGCCGGAACAAGGGCTCCTGGTACTCGCTCAGGATGCGGATGGTACGGGCATCGTCGGAATTGAGGAATTCGAGGTTTTCATACGCCTTGGATGGGTTGGGGTGCTTTCTCATGATTTTTTCATTTTAACTGGATTGGGGAAGATTATACAGAGGTATTTTAGCAGCAGGATTTTTTTGACTCGCCCTGCCGGGTGTGCTATCAATAGACCGAATCAGGGCATATTTCAATATGGGATCGAACATGCAAGCAAGCACTCGCAACGATGGGCTGGAAGCGTTAGGCCGCATGGCCTACCCCGGCAGGGTGGTCATCATCGGGAAAACCCCCTCAGGGAACCTTCCGTTCGTGGTCTACTGCATCACGGGGAGGTCGCCTTCCAGCCAGGCCCGCAGGATCGTCTTTGAGGAGACCCGGGCTGTGGTCAGGCCGACGGATAATGAACTGCTGGAGACAGGAGATCCGGAACTCCTCCTCTATCCGGCCATCATGATCTCGCAGGGTATCGCTGTAAGCAACGGCCGTCAGACATCATCCATCCGACCGGCCATGGGCCCCAACATGGGGCCGGTCGAGGTCCTGGCGCTGGCCATGGAGGATTGGGACTATGAGCCGGATGCCCCCAATCTCACCCCGAGGATAAGTGGATGTGTCCTGTCGCCGGACCGCGCAGCCTTGAGCATCGTCAAACATGGAGGCGGCGGCTACAGCGTCAAGAATTACTTCGAGTTTCCCCTTCTGCCCGGCCGGGCAAAAATGATCAGCACCTACTCGGGTGAGAATGTGAATCCGCTCCCTTCATTTCAGGGCGAGCCCCTGGACCTCCGGCTGGGCGAGGTGACGGCCGGGAAAACCGCGGCGGTGGTCTACGAGGCCATGGCCCCGGCCAACCCCGAGGATGATTTCCGGGTCGCGACCGTATGTGTCTTCCTGCACGAGCTGCAGGTAGACGTCTTTGAAAAGGCCGTTATCAACCGGCATGAGAGGAAAGACCATGAATGACAAGATCGATAAGAGTACACGGACCCAGTACCGGACCCAAGTGGAGGAGGACTTCCCGGAAGATCTCAATGTAGGGGAGATCCGCTTTTCAAAGAAACTGAGCATGCGTTACGGGGAGAATCCCGGCTACCCGGCCGCGTTCTACCGGGAGGAAGGGGCCGCAGGGCCTAACATGGGGACGCTGGAGGTGCTGCAGCAGGGCAGCAAAGGACTGGGATACATCAACGTTGGAGACATGGACCTGGGCCAGAGGCTGGCCCGCAAGCTCACCTCGATCTTCTCAGGGGAGAAGGTCTGTGTTCTCGTCAAACATGAGATGCCCAGCGGTGTGGCCCTGGGAGAAGACTCCAAGGATGTGTTCCTCAAGGCCTGGGGCTGTGATCCGCTCTCCAACTTCGGGAGCGTGGATGTGTTCAACTACACCGTGACCACTGAGCTGGCGGAAGCGATCGTGGAAAAGGGCCGGAATGTCGAGGTGGTGTATGCCCCGGAGTACACGCCGGAGGCACTGAAGGTCCTGGCCGGCCGCAAACCCCTGCGTGTGGTCAAGATGGGGGCTCCCCTGGAATCCCCGGCATACGACCAGGATATGGAGATCAAACGTGTGGCGGGCGGGCTCCTGGTCCAGAAGCGTTTCGATTCGCGAATCACGTCTCCCGAAGACGTCGAGGTGGTATCCAAGCGCGACGCCACCCGGGAGGAGCTGGAGGCGGCCGTGTTCAACTGGATCGTGGCCTGTTTTACCCGGTCCAATGCCATCGTCATCGGGACGCGGGACAAGGTGCACGGCATAGGCTCGGGCCAGCGCAGCCGGATCGATGCGGCAGAGGACGCCGTCAAGTTCTCCCGGCGCGGCTACGGGGCAAAGGGATGTGTCATGGCATCGGATGCCTTCATGCCCTTCCCGGACGTCGTGGAGTTGGCCGCTGCCAACGGCATCACCGCCCTCATCTACCCCTTGGGGGCCATCCGGGACAACGAGATTATCGCCCGTGCCGATGAGCTGGG
>JAUXEH010000465.1 GCA_030620655.1 Candidatus Aminicenantota bacterium
CCCTGCGGAATCCCGCCGACCGCGCCTGGTCCCAATACCTGCAGAAAAAGACCGAGCGGAGAGAGGACATGGATTTTGAATCCGCCATCCGACCCGAAGTCGTGTCCCGCCGGAAGAAAGCCAACCTTTCTCTCACCTTTGATTACGTGGGATTCAGCCGGTACTATTCTCCGGTCAAAACCTATCTGGATCGATTCGACCATGTCCGGGTGATCATCTTCGAGGAATTTTTCCAACGCATCGATGAAAGCATCTTCTCTCTATTCGATTTTTTGGGAGTTCCTCCTCCGGAAAGGCGCGTGAATAAGCGCAGGGTCAATGTATCCGGACAGCCCAAGGGGAAGGTGGCGGACACTGTCCTGGACCTTGTCTTCACGCCCAATCTCTTTAAAGCTTTTATCAAACCATTCCTGCCGCGCCGGATCCGCGCCCCTTTGAAATACAGGATCAAAAACCTGGCCCTGAGGCGGGAGCCATTCGACGTTGAACTGAGGCGGAGGTTCCTGGAGGGTTCGCGTGAGGACACCGCCAGGCTGGAGCGCCTGCTGGGCCGGGACCTTTCCCTCTGGTATGCGGGGGAAAAGGGGAGCGGCCAGGGAGCCCGAGGATGAAGGTCTGTCTGGTGTGTTCTTCGGGCGGCCATTTTTACGAGCTCTACTGCCTGAGGGGAGCATGGAGCCCCCATGACTGTTTCTGGGTCACATTCCTCGGCCAGGATACACGGTATATGCTGAGAGATGAAAAGGTCTACACCGCTTATTCCCCCACCAATCGGAGCCTTAAAAACCTGATCCGGAACCTCTTCCTGGCTTGGCGGGTGCTGGCCAGAGAGAGGCCGCGGGTCCTGGTCTCCACCGGGGCCGGCGTGTGCGTCCCCTTTTTCCTACTTGCGCCCTTGTGGGGGATAAAGACCGTGTACATAGAATCCCTGGCCCGGGTCGAAGAGCTCTCCCTTACGGGACGCCTGGTGTACCGGTTGGTGGATGAATTCATCGTCCAGTGGCCTGAATTGGCCGAGAAGTACGGAAAGGCGAAATACGAGGGCCAGCTGTTATGAAGACCTTCGTGACCCTTGGTTTCGAGCGGCGCCCCTTCGACCGCCTCCTCAAGGCCGTCGATGAGGGCATCGCCTCCCGGATAATCCCCCCAGCGACACTGGTTCAGAGGGGCTATTCCCCCTACACTCTCCGGCAGTGCCCTTCGGTACCCTTTCTTTCTTACACTGAGATGCGGGCGGCCCTCAGCGCCGCCGAGATCATCATAGCCCATGCGGGGGTAGGGACCCTGCTTCAGTGTCTGCGCCTGAACAAGGTCCCGATACTTTTCCCCCGCAGCGCGCGGCTGGGCGAGCACGTGGACGACCACCAGGTCATTTTTGCACGGATCATGCAGGAGCAGAAAAGGGCCCTGGTGGCCCACGACGGCGAGCAGCTCCTGGAGATTTTCCAAGGCTACCACCGGCACATCGCAGATCTTTCGGGGGCGCACAACGGCAACAGCGCCGCCCGCCTCTGCGGCTACCTGGAGAAGCGGCTGAGGGACTTGGCGAAGGAGGATGATTAATTGCGTATAGGATTCCTGGCCCGGAACAGCCTGAGCCTCCTCCTGAGGCGGCGGCTGTCCTTCCAGTTCGACCG
>JAUXEH010000232.1 GCA_030620655.1 Candidatus Aminicenantota bacterium
ACATAGGAAAACTCCAGGGGCGCTCCCTCGGGGTCCTTCTGGAAGTCGCCGAAGCGGTCCGGCAGGACCTCCTCCAGGCGCCTGGCCTCGCTGCGCATCCTGTCCGGGCTTGGGGGAATGAACGGGGTGGGCGCGGGAGGCGCCGCCTCTGCCTGAGCTGCTTCTTCGGTTTCTTTAGTTTGTTCTTTGCTTTCTTTTGTGGCTTCTTCTTCGGCTTTGACTTCGGCTTTAGCTTTTTTTTCTTCTTTTGTTTCTTTTTGGGTCTCTTCTTTGGTTTCGTCTTCGACGGCCTCCTCGTCCTTTTCTTCTTCCCCTACGTTTACGCTGACCTCTTTATCCAGCTCGAAGATCCAGATCTCGAGAGCCGAGAGGCTCTCCATGGGGCTTCCGTCCAAATAACCGGTGGGAAGCCGCCAGCGCAGATGAAACTCAGCCCCGATCTGAGCGAGGGCGGCCCCTTCCACGGTCTTGGGGATCTTCACCAGCGGAGGCAGGATGGGACCTTTTTTGCCGCAGGAGCAGAACAGGGCCAGCAAGGCCGCGAATCCGATCAGATACGCCCGTTTCATCAAAGGATAAACCGGCTGAGGTCCTCGTCTTCCACGATATCCTTGAGCTGTTTCTGGACATAGGCCCGATCGATCACGATGTTCTTCTTCCGCACGTTGGGAGCGGAAAAGGAGATGTCCTCCATGACCTTCTCCATCACCGTGTACAGCCGGCGCGCCCCGATGTTCTCGTGGGTCTCGTTGACCTTCTCGGCGACCTCGGCGATCTCGTCCACGGCATCGTCCGTGAACGTGATCTTTATGCCCTCGGTGGCCATGAGGGCCTGATACTGCTTGAGCAGCGCATTAGCGGGTTGGGTCAGGATGCGGATGAAGTCTCCCTTGTCCAGGGAATCAAGCTCCACGCGGATGGGGAAGCGACCCTGCATCTCGGGGATGAGGTCGGCCGGCTTGGTCACGTGAAAGGCGCCGGCCCCGATGAACAGGATGTGGTCGGTCTTGACCAGGCCCGAACGTGTGTTGACGGTGGTGCCTTCGATTATGGGCAGCAGGTCGCGCTGCACGCCTTCGCGGCTCACCTCGGGGCCGTGGCCGGATTCCCGGCCCGAGATCTTGTCGATCTCGTCCAGGAAGACGATGCCGGAGTGCTCGACCCGATCGATGGCCAGCCGGTTGATCTGATCCATGTCGATCAGGCGCTGCTGTTCGTCCTCGATGAGATAATCGCGGGCTTCCTTGAGCTTGACCGTGCGCCGTTGGGTCTTCCCGCCCAGTCCGGGGAAGATCTCCTGGATCTGGATCCCGATCTCCTCCACCCCCTGGCTGGAGAAGATCTCGAAGGGGGAGGAGAAACGTTCCTTGACATCGATCTCGATCATGCGCTCTTCCAGGAGGCCCGCCTGCAGCTGGCGCCGCAGTTTTTCGCGGGTCTCCTTGAACCTGACCTCGGCGTCTTCCTCGGGCAACCCCGGCTTGCGCGGGGGCGGAGGCAGGAGGAGGTCCAGGAGCTTCTCCTCCGTGTTTATTTCGGCCTTGGCGCGCACCTCCTCGATCTTTTCGGCCTTGATGAGGCCCACCGAGATCTGGACCAGGTCCCGGATCATGGACTCGACGTCCCGGCCCACGTATCCCACTTCGGTGAACTTGCTGGCCTCGATCTTGAGGAAAGGCGAGGAGGTCAGGCGGGCCAGGCGCCGGGAGATCTCGGTCTTGCCCACCCCGGTGGGGCCGATCATGAGGATGTTCTTGGGGACGACCTCGTCGGCCAGATCGGGAGGGAGCTTCTGGCGCCGGTAGCGGTTGCGCAGGGCGACGGCCACCGCCTTCTTGGCGTCCTTCTGTCCAATGATGTATCTGTCCAGCTCGGCCACGATCTGCCTGGGAGTCAGTTCCGTGTCTTTGCCGAGCACCTTGCTCAGGGCCAATGATTCGGGCAGTGCGATAGGCATTTATAATTCCTCGACAGTGATATGCTGGTTGGTGTAGATGCAGATGTCTGCGCTGATCTTCATGGCCTGGGCTGCGATCTCCTTGGCGGGAAGTTTGGTGTGGGCCAGGAGCGCCCGGGCCGCGGCCAGGGCGTAGGGTCCTCCCGAGCCGATGGCGATGATCCCGTCATCCGGCTCCACGACATCACCCGTGCCGGAGATGATGAAGGAATCGTCCTTGTCCGCCACGATGAGGAGCGCCTCCAACCTGCGCAGGGCCCGGTCCATGCGCCAGTCCTTGGCCAGCTCGATCGCGGCCCGGGAGAGGTTGCCGCGGTACTCCTCCAGCTTGGCCTCGAAGCGGGAAAACAGGGCGAAGGCGTCGGAGGTGGCCCCGGCGAAACCTGCCAGGACAGCGCCGCTGTAGAGGCGCCGGATCTTGTTGGCGCTCTGCTTGAGCACGGTCTCGCCGACTGTGACCTGGCCGTCCCCGGCCATGGCCAACTTGTTGTTGCGCCGTACACATATGATGGTGGTTGCCTTGAACATGTTTGTTTCCTTATTCAATCATCATACGTCCGGACCTTAAAAAGGTCAATCCGATGGAAAAGGGGCGCCCCCAAAAGCGGGAAACCGCTTTATTTCTTTTGCTTAATACGCTCCTTGACCAGCTTGGAGTACTTGTCATAGAGCCGCGTCTGGAGGCTGGTCATAGGAACCAACTCTCCCTTGATTATAACCGTGTCGACTCGCGAGCGCAGCTGGATCGGACTGCCCGTCCAGACGACCACGTTGGCCACCTTGCCCACCTCCAGCGAGCCGACCATGCCGTCGATGCCCAGGATCCTGGCGGGATTAATGGTCATGGCCTTGATGGCCTCCTCTTCAGAGAGGCCGTGGGCCACGGAGATCGCCGCCGGCACCGGAAGGTTGCGTACGTTGCGGTTGCCGGGGCCCCATCCGCCGGGATCGAACGCGAACATAACACCGTGCGCGGCCAGGACCGCGGCCGTGTGAAAGTTCTTGTCATACGCCTCCCAGCGCTGCGGGAGGGCCGTGGTTCCGGCCCAGATGACCGGGATCTTTTCTTGGGCCAGCCTGCCCAGGTACTTGAAGACCCCGGCGCGGGCCTGGATCACACCCTTGAGGTTGTACTCCTTTATAAGCTCAATGGCCTTGCGTACGGTGAGCTCGTCGTAGGTGATGAAGAAGACCGGGACCTTGCCGGTCACCACCGGTATAAGGGCTTCGAGCTCCAGGCTGCGCTTGAAGGGGGCCGCCGCACCCTTGCCTTCCTTCTCATCCTGTCCATTGTCTCCTGCGGTTTTCTTCTGCTTGCTCTGCTTTTCCGCGTATTCCTTGGCCTGGCCGAACTTGTCCCTCAGCAGGGCGATCACACCGGGTATGGTCGAGGGGTACTTGTCCTGTTCGCGGGCCGCGACATTGATGATCTGGGCCGCATAGCGTTTACACACCAGGTCCTCGGCCAGGTCCCCCCCCAGGTGCAGCACCACGGACTTGCCGTTTAAAACACTGCGGCTGCCGCTTATGGTCTGGACCGTGGTAACCCCACCCACGCGCGTAACCTCGATGCAGTCATCTTCGGGATTGATGGCATCGTAGGGGTCCATGTGGGGGGTGGAGACTCCGACCTCGTCGGTGTCGTTGCCGGCGCCGGGATAACCCGTGACCCCCACGGATGTCATGACCGCCACCAGGCCCGGGTACACGTATTTGCCGGAGGCATCGATGATCGTGGCGCCGGCCGGAGCAGCTATATTCTTCCCGATTCGGGCGATCTTCCCATCTTCAATCAGGAGGCTGCCTCCCTGGATGGCCGGCCCGGTCACCGGGACGATGGTGCCGTTCTTGATCAGGATGACTTCCGCTGCCCCGGCGGCGGTCACGGCCAGGAGAAGGCCCAACACAAAGCTGCCGACGATGGCTGCGCGTCTCATCTGTGGCCTCCACGAGCCGTGATGCTGTCCCTGGCGTAGTCGAAGAAGATCTCTCCTTCGATGATGGTCAAAAGGCACTTGGTGGTGGAATCCAGCGGGGGTTTCTCGAACACCGCCACATCCCCGTCCTTCCCGACCTCGAGGCTTCCGATGCGGTCGCCCAGCTCCAGGGACTCGGCAGCGTTGATGGTGATCATCTTGAGCACCTCGTTCTCCGGGATATCGTTGTACTTGAGGACCTTGGCCGCGTTGCGGAAGAGGTAGCGGCCCTCGTCCGGGCTGTCGGAGTTGATGACGATCTTGACTCCGGCGTCGTACATGATCTGGAACCCGTAGGGACACCCGTCGTAGGCTTCCTCCTTATAGCCCCACCAGTCGATCCAGCCGCCGTGAAAAACTCCGGCCTCGGCCATGACATCGGGCACCTTGTAGCCGTCGACACAGTGGCTGAGCTGGATGAGGTCGAGGTCGAATTCCTTACAAAAACCGATGATCCACACGATCTCGTCCGCCCGGTAGGTGTGGCAGTCGATGGCCAGTTTCTTCTCCAGCGTCATCTTCAGGGTCTCCATCTTGAGGTCCTTCTTGGGCGGGGTGAGGTCTTTCTTACCGGCGGCCTTGTCCTTTTCATATTTATCCCACTTGGCCTTGTATTCCCGGGCCTCGATAAATGCCTTGCGGGCCACGTAGGCGTTCCCCATGCGTGTCGACGGGGTGCGGCCCTTGCCGCCGTAGAGCCGCTTGGGATTCTCGCCCAGCGCCATCTTGAGCTGCTGCCTGACGCCGGGGATGATGAGCTCCTCCACGGGCCGGTTGTACTTGAGCTTGATGGTCACGTTAACACCGCCTATGACATTGGCGCTGCCGTGCATGGTCTTGACCGTGGTGATCCCTCCACCCAGGGTCGTGAGGATCTGGGGGGAGTCGGGCTCCAGGCCCTCGCGCATCCAGATCTGCGGGGTCACCGGGTCCGTGGCCTCGTTGATATCGGAAAGCGCGATGTGCGAATGGCTGTCGATGAGGCCGGGCAGGACGAACCTGCCGGTCACATCGATGACCTTCACACCGGCCGGAATCCGGACGTCCGTGCCCACGGCTGTGATCTTGCCGTCCTGGATAAGGACCGTCCCGCCTTCGATGGTGCCGTTGGTGATGGTCAGGATGGTGCCCCCCTTGAGCGCCAGGTCCTGAGCCTGTACGCCGGCCCAGAGCATCATCAGCACAGCCGGCAGCAGTACGAATCTTCTCAGCATTTTCACCTCCATGTTAATTGGGGACAGGCCCCAATTACTTCTCAACCAGGAAACGGTTAATAAATTCAAACGTCCGGTGGTAGGCCTCCA
>JAUXEH010000388.1 GCA_030620655.1 Candidatus Aminicenantota bacterium
AGCTTCCGGGATAGGCCTGCGCCTTTTTCCAGCGGGACAGGTGAAGCCGCCGCCCTCTGTGACCGTATGCGCGGTGAGCCCGCCGCTGCTTTTCCACGGCTTCTGCCACACGGAAGCGGTTCTGAAGCCCGCGGCGCAGGGCACTGAAGGTATCGTTGCTGATATCCCCCTGCCAGACACCCTCCCAGAGAAGTTCCTCTAGGTGCCGGACATCGTTATCGGCCTTGGGCAGGAGAGCGGAGAAATCGTAGCGCGCGGCCGGATCTGCAAACAAAGCTGTCACAGCCGTGTGTTTTTCCTCCGGAGATCCACCCTCTATATCCCCGGCCGTCTTCTGGGCTGCGTAGGGGAGGAGTTCCGCGTCTTCTTCGAAAAAGAAGCGGATACGCTGTTCGGGGTCTCCCTGCCAGCGCAGGCTGCCCTTCCGCAGTGTGGCATCCAGCCAATCCACGGTGTAGCCCGGTACACGGGCCGGGAAGACCTCCGCCTCCCACAGGGACGCGGGGAGCGGATACCCCACCAGGCGCTCCAGAGCAGGGAAAAGCCCGTCCGCACCCTCTGCCGGAGAGGCCGGCCCCTGGATCCTGGCCAGGAAGTGCTGCAGTTCCTCGATCTCCTTGGGCCTGACTTGAGGGACGGCGGATACCCGGGTCATACGCAGCAGGATCTCGAAGTTTTCGGCGTCACACACCGATTCTGTCTGGCTCCCCTCGGTGAGACGGCCTGTGATCAGGGCTTCCGCCTCCTTGAGGTCCTCCAGGGCGAGCTGCAGGCGCCCCGTTTCCAGGCCCAGACGGCCAGCGGTCTCTTCCGGTGTAAGAGGCCCGTAAAACTGCAGCCATTCACCCAGGAGGGATGTGAAGAGAACATCCTTTTCGTCCCCTGACATTGAGTTCTTTTCTCCAGGGCCTTCGCCGTGTCGGTTGTTGAGTATGTCCTGTGGACTGAGCGTGGCCCATGTGACCTGCCCGGTTGTATAAAAGCTGTTCAGTATGTCAGGGAGCCTCTCCAGCGCTGCCACCGGCGTCGACCCGGTCTCCGGGATCTTCAGCTCCACCAGCTTGGACCCGGCCTCCATTAGGAGCTCCTCGATGTGGGATTCTTCGTCCCCCCTGCCATCCCGGCGCATGGCCTCGGCCAGCCCGTCCCACTCCGGCCGCGGCACGAGGACCCGTTCCTTGATCCAGTCCACCAGTTCGCGGGCGGAGGTAGGGGCATAGCCGGGGTGGGTGCGCTGCCGCTTGGCTTCGAATTCCCGGATGATATGTTCCGGGACCTGAGGTCTCAGGCCGGGGCTGAACACAACCTCCCGCAGCAGGTCCGTCCGCAGCCGGGAGGTCCTGTCCGAGGAAAGCCCATCTCCCGAGTACATGTACTGGTTGACCTGAGCCCAGGCGAGCCCGCTTGCCATGGGGCTGGGGTGGGAGGTGGTGCACTCACTGATCCGGATGGTACCGGCGTCGATCTCCCGGAGCACGGTCCGGAGCGCATCCAGGTCGAACTCGTCCTGCAGGCAGGTGCGCCAGGTCTCCAGCAGGATCGGGAAGTCGGTGCTCTTCATCACGGATTGAAGAAGCTTCTGGGAGCGCAGCCGGCTCATCCACAGGGGCATGCGTTCGTTTAGCCTGCGTTTGGAGAGCAGCAGGGCGCGGCCGGCGTTCTCGCGGAAGCGGGCTCCGAAGAATCCCGAGCTTTCCAGCCGTTTCCTGAGATAGGACTCCAGATTATCGGGCGTGACGAGGCTGAAGAGCTCTTCGGCCCCGGCCGAATCCGGGAGCTGGAGCACGATGCTGTCATCCCCGGGAAAGATCTCGAGCCGTTGTCCGTGCTGCTCCTCCCAGGCGGCGTCCAGGGCCAGGGCAAAGGGCCGGTTCACGCGCCCTCCCCAAAAGGTGTGGATCACGACCTGATTGCCGGGTGCCCCTCCCGGCCCGGTCTGGATGTTTTCGACGAGCACGTGATACCGGTGCGGCAGCGGGCCGCCGGTCTCCTGCTTCTGCTTCTTCAGGTAGTCGAGGATGTGTGCCGCTGTCGGCGGATCGAGGTGATACTCGGCCTGCAGTTCCTGGCGCCAGGCTGGATTATCCAGCCGCTTTTCCGCTTCTTCCAGGAAGCCGCCGATCTTCCGGGAAAGGTGGGAGTCCCGGTTGAAGGCCTCGGCCTTCCAGAACGGGGTTTTGAGTGTCTTGGGGGGCGCCTGGGTCACGAGCACGTCGTTGTGCGTGATGCGGCGGATCTTCCAGCGCTGGGTGCCGAAGGCGAAGGTCTGACCCACGGTTGCCTCCCACACGAACTCCTCATCCAGCTCGCCGATCAGGGCGCCCGTCTCCTCATGCCTGAGTTGATAGTATCCCCGGTCCGGGATGGTGCCCCCGGATATGTAGAGCTGCAGCAGGGCCCCCTTGCGGGCGGCCACGGTGTTGTCCAGCCTGTCGATGGAGACGCGCGGCTTCAGCTCACGCATGCGGGTGGCGGCATAGCGGCCGGCCAGCATGTCGAGGACCAGGTCGAACTGCTCCCGGCTGAGGCTGCGGTAAGGCCAGCTGGTACGGATCCGGGCAAAGAGCGCGTCGATGTCCCATATGGCGGTGCCTGTCATGGAGATGATGACCTGGGCCAGGACGTCTAAAGCCCCTTCCACGGGGCTGACCTCCTCAATGTCCCCCTCCAAAACGGCCCGGGCGAGCACTGCCGAGACCACATAATCCTGGTCGAAGGTGGGGTAAAAGGTCCCGCGGCTGGTCTCCCCCACCCGGTGCCCGGACCGGCCCACCCGCTGCACGGCAGAAGAGATCGAGGGGGGGGACTGGACCAGGACCACCTCGTCCAGG
>JAUXEH010000313.1 GCA_030620655.1 Candidatus Aminicenantota bacterium
ATCCGCAAGGTGCTGGGCGCCTCTGCCGGCCAGCTTGTCTTGCTGTTAAACCGTGAATTCTCCGCACTCGTGATCCTGGCCAATCTCGCGGCCTGGCCCCTAGTGTACTGGTTCGCCCGGCGCTGGCTGGAAGATTTCGCATACCGGATATCTTTGAATCTCTCGATTTTCCTCGTGTGTGCGCTGGCCGTCTTCGCCATCGGGATCCTGACAGTCTCCTATCAATCCATCAGGGCGGCACTCGCGGATCCGGTCGATTCGCTAAAATATGAGTAGGGTAATCGATGTTTGCTGAGTAGGGTGGTACCTGGGGGAACGTCCCCAAGTTTACTTATTGGGGTTCACCGGTGTCGGACCAGCCGCGCAGCGCATAGTATTCCCGGATGAGGGACCGGAAAAACTCCTTATCGATCTTCCGCCCGCGCATGAACCCGGCCAGGGATTCCTCCTTAAAGAAACGCTCGGGCAGGATGTCGTCGCTGTGCCGCCGCCCGTTGCGCAGGTTGTAGCGCCGCGCCAGGTGTGTGAGTCGTGCGCCCAACTCCATGAGAGATCCTTCCGTGTGCGAGAACCCGGTCATGGCGTTGAGCAGAGGCGCCAGGCGATCGAGGCCGAAGGGCACGAAATCGCAGATGATGAGGCTGTTGCGGGCGTTTACGGTGTCCAGGCCGTCGGCCACAGACTGCGGGATGTCCTCGATCTTGAAATCCGGGCCCGCCTCCTGTTCCGTGTGCCAGAGGCGGGTGTGGCTGGCAAAGTCCGCCACCGACAGCACCACTCCCATGGTCAGGCAGCCCTTGGGATTGACACCGGAAAGCTCCATGCCGTATATGTTGATAGCGAACTCCTCGCTTCCTAGGCCGATTTTCTGTGACGCGACGCGGGTCCCGTCGGCGAAGCGTTCTCCCACGCCTTGGCGGAGAGCCATCTTCCGCAGGAAGGACCTCTGGGCCTCCGCGTCCCCCCACTCCAAACGCAGGTCCTCCCAGTCGTCCACCAGGCCCTTCTCGAAACACTCCATGGCAAAGGAGCAGGTCACACCGGCGCTTATGGTATCCATGCCCAGGTCATCGCAGATCTCGTTGGCCCAGGTCAAGTCCCGGGCGTCGCCGATCTCGCACCCCGAGCCCAGGAAGGCGGCGGTCTCATACTCCGGCCCCTCGACCTCGTGGCCGTCCCAGCGCGCGATCTTGGAGCATTGGATCCCGCAGCTGAAGCACCCGACATCCTCCCAGTTGAGCTCCTGGCGGCAGGTCTCCGAAGAGATGCCCTCGAAATGTTCGAACTGCACCTTCTGAAAATTGCGTGTGGGCAGGAACTCATACTCCTGGCCGCTGCGCACACACTTCATGGTGCCCATCCGCCGACGGAACTTGACACCGTCGTGGTCCATGATGTCCCTGGTCAGCTGCCGGTTGAGCTCCAGGAACCGTTCCCGGTCATGGTATTGGATGGGCTGCGTCCCGTCGACCACCAGGGCCTTGAGGTTCTTGGAGCCCATGACCGCACCGGCTCCGCCGCGCCCGTACTGCCGCCACTTGTCCACGCTGATGCAGGCGATGAGATTCTGGTTCTCTCCCGCCGGGCCGATGCAGGCCGCCCGGGGATTCCTGCCCGGATGGCGGGCTACCAGGGCGTCGTTGGTCTCGAACGTCCCCTTCCCCCACCATTCCCCGGCATCCAGGATATCTGCCCTGTCGTCGGACAGGTAGATGTATGCCGGCTTCTCCGCGCGGCCCGTGATGATCACATAATCATAGCCTGCGGCCTTGATGCGCGGGCCGAAATGCCCCCCGCAGTGGGAATCGAGGATCGAGCCGGTGAGCGGCGAGCGGGTCACCAAACAGGTCCGGGCGCTGGTCTGCACCGGGGTGCCCGTGAAGGGCCCGTTCACGAAGATCAGGGGGTTGTCCGGGCCCAGGGGATCCGGGTCCGGAGCCATCTGCTCCAGCAGGGCGAAACCCAGGCCCTTTCCGCCGACAAAACGCTCGAGCAGAGCCCTGTCCGTGTCACCCTTTTCGCAGCGCCCGGTGGTAAGGTCGATGTGCATCCATTTGCCGGCGTAGGACATGATTTTCTCCTTGAGTCTTTGCAGACGGCCTATTCCCGTGCCCAGCCTACCGCATCAAAATTGGCCGGTCAAGTCGAAAAACGCCCCGGAATGTGGTATAAGAGAAACGGACAAAACACGGGAGGCCGAGCCAGCATGGACAAGAAAAACATCATCCGATCCTTTCTACTCCTGATGTTTGTTGCGGGCCTGTCCTGCGCCTCTGCCAGGGCCGGCGCGGAGGTTCCCGAGTTCGACAGCCAGAAGGCGTTCGCATTCCTGGTGAGACAGTGTGAGATCGGCCCCCGCAATCCCGGCTCCGAGGGACACCGCAAGGGCCGCGATTATCTGCAGGCGACCCTTGCCCAGTATGCCGACAGCGTGAGGACGCAGCCCTTCCCACTCCGCTTCGGCCGCCCCGAGCAGACAGAGGAGGCCTACAACATCATCGCCCGTTTCCAGCCGGGAAAAAAGGAGCGCATCCTGCTGTGCGCTCACTGGGACACACGTCCCTGGGCCGACGAGGACCCGGATCCGAAGAATCACGACACCCCCGTCCTCGGAGCCAACGACGGGGCCTCGGGTGTCGCGGTCCTGCTGGAAGTGGCCCGCCTGCTCCACAAACACAAGGCCCCGGTCGGCGTGGACATCGTCCTCTTTGACGGGGAGGATGCCGGCACTTCAGGCAGCATGAACAGCTGGGCGCAAGGTTCCCAGTACTTCGCCCGGACCCTGGCGCCCCAGGACAGGCCGATCTTCGGCGTCCTGATCGACATGATCGGCGATGCGGACCTGGTCATCACCAAGGAGGCCAACTCCCTGGCTGCCGCCCGCCCGGTGGTGGAAAAAGTCTGGAAGATCGCCCAGGACCTGGGCTGCACGGCCTTCAAGCCGGAATTGGGATCCTCTATCATGGACGACCACATCCCTCTCCTACAGATCGGGATCCCCTGCATCGACTTGATCGACCTCGACTACCCCTACTGGCACACGATATCGGACACGCCCGACAAATGTTCCGCCTCCTCCCTGGACCAGGTGGGCCGGGTCCTGGTCCATCTGATCTACACCCACGAAGGTATCTGAGCCTTTCCGATTGAAATGCGGCGGCCCTTGATATAACCTGTATCCTCAAACAAAGCCAACACCCTGATTTATCAGACATATCCAAAGTGAGGTGTGAGATGCGAAGACGGGCAATTTCTCTCAAGGTTTTCTGTATCGCCCTCCTGACGTTCTCCCTGGCGGCACCCTGCCTAAGGGCTCAGGGAAGCCAGGTGGTGCGAGGATACCCGGTGCTGGAGACCCCGCTCTCCCAGGAGATCCTGACCCTGCTGGCCAACGAGATCTCCGGACAGATCATCTTCAACAACGAGGTCATCCTGGCCGGGGCTCCTTGGATCCGCAATCAGGAGGAATTTACCGATACGTTCTATGAATCCGGCAAGATCTACGCCATGGTCCGGGACTTGGGGATCAAAACGGTCAAGCTCGAGCGCCACCCCCGGGACCGGGAATTCGCCTACCCCCTCCAGGGGGAATTCTGGACCATCAAACCGGAGACGCGGCTGGTGGCCCGGCTGGAGGCGGACGCGGCCTTGGTGGCCTCAAGCTCCGGCGACGTCGACCTGACCGGAGACCTGGTGTACATCCCGCCCCTGAGTAAGGACGAGCTCAAGAGCTGGCCCGAAGGAGAGGCCCCCGAACAATACCAGGACAAGATCGCGCTCATGTGGTCCCACGCCAACCGGACCACGGCCCAGGCGCTGGAGGCGAAGTCGGAGG
>JAUXEH010000176.1 GCA_030620655.1 Candidatus Aminicenantota bacterium
CCGTTGACAAAATGCCGGATGACCTCGCCTCCCCGCACCTCGACTTCCACGGTCACCCACTGGTCACCGTGGAAGGTCGCGGAGCCGGAGTTGGTGCAGTGCCGGGTCACGAGCTCTCCCCCCATCTCCACGTGGGTTCCCGGCGTGCACAGGTTGGCGGTCGAACGCTCGTCCTCACCGCCCCCTCCCAGGAGCTGCACCTCGATCGAGACAGGGAAGTTCTGCTCGAGCGTCATGCTTTCCGGTGTCTGCCCATGGACCATGATCCCGCTGTTTCGGAAGCCCCATCCCGGCCCGCCCGGTGTCTGTTCCCCCAGAAAGCGGTATTCCACCCGGATCCGGTAGTGTGAGAAGCTTTCTTTATAGAACAGGTGCCCGAACTCGCCGTCGAACGCCTCGTATTCGTCATAGCTCACCTTGAGGATGCCGTCCTCCACCCGGAAGGTGTTCCTATAGTTCTCGCCTACCTCATGGCCGGCAAACTTGGGGATCCACCCTGTCAGGTCCTTGCCGTTGAACAGGCTTATCCACTGTTCGCCTTCTTCCTCTACCGGAGCTTTTGCACAGCCCCCGGCGGCCAGCACAAATCCCATGACCACCAGGGCCGCGATCCAATGCTTTGTCGTCATGTTCGTCTCTCCTCTTGTGATGAGTCTATAACCACTCCCCTTCTCCAGTCAATAAGCAAAAAGCGGCTTGGCTTTTCAAAAGAGCCAGATGAAATAACCAGGAGATGAACAAGGCCAGGGGATTTTCACTTAAAGCGCTGTATGAGGTGCTGAAGGTAGCGGGATTTCACCTGTTCGGAAGCCAGGGCCTGCTTGACAGGCGGGAGCTTCAGGATGACGCCAAAAACCGCGGCCAGGGCCCGGTGGCTCCAGAGCACACGGTTGTCGAATATCAGGTTCTGCAGCATGCCTCGCTCCACCGCCATCACGACCGCCTTATGCACGGAATCCACGGGCGTAATGACCCTCTTCTCTCGTGAGATCAGGCACAGGGCTCCCTCCGGGCAGGCCCGCACGCACACCCCGCACCCCAAGCAGAGATGATCATTCAACCGGGCCACCTTCTTCTTGGGCTTGTGCGCATCGTTGGCAGATACCAGGGTTATGGCTTCCACCGGGCAGACATTTGTGCACACCCCACAGCCTGTGCATCGTCCCCCATCGATCCTGGGGATGAAGTTGGTCGTGTGGATCGGGGAAAAAACAGCGAAGCGCCTCTGCGCGATCAAGGCCTCGCAGCAGCAGCCGCAGCAGTTGCAGATGAAGTTGACCCTGTGCTGCACGTTTTCGCCGAACTGGACCAGATCGTTCTCATAGGCCGCCTGCAGGAGGTCCAGGCCCTCGGCCGTGTCCACGCGGCGCGCGACCCCATGCCTTATCAGGGCCGCCGCCGTGGTGTTGAACGTCATGCAGATGTCCATGGGCGCCTGGCAGGCACGATCCATGTGCTGCATCTTGTGGCGGCAGTAACAGACCCCGACCCCCATGTCCGAGGCGGTCTTGATCACCTCGCCGGCCCGTTCGTAATCGAGGACATGCAGGGCGTTTTCCTCGGACAGCATGGGCTCCTGCACGAAGGCTCGGCCCAGCCGGGTTTCACCCCTGGTAAACAGCGCCTTGATGAAATCCTCCTCCACGTTCAGGTACTCGTAGAAGAGCTCGGCCAGGACCTTCTGATCGATGTCATCCCGGAGCCGCATCATGGAGAACTCGAAGAATCCGGCCATGGGCGGTGGGAGGCTGTACAGGGTTTGCCCTTTCTGCTGGATGTCCACCAGAATGGCGCGGCCAGCCAGTTTATCGAGTATCTTCTTCGCTTCCGCCTCTTTGATCTTCCAGATGCAGGCGGCCTTATTGGCCGTGAAGGGTTTGATGGGCAGGAGGGCCACCAGCTCGGCCTCATTCTCGCTGAACAGAATCTCTAGGATCTTATAGAGCGTCTCCGATGGTGGAGCCCCCTGGGGGAAGCGGTTCAGCCGCTCGATCAGACTGGAATAGCCGGTCCTTAGAGTATGGTGCGCCATTATCCCGTAGTGTTAGGAACAGTCTTACCACACGAGAAATTGTCATGTCAATGCCAATGGGGGCAGACTACAATTCATGAAAAGGGGACAGGTACATTTAGGGCTCTAAATGTACCTGTCCCCTTTTTCGCTTGACACACCTCGGTGTTCGAGGTATATTACCTAGAGAATCTAGGCATGTGAGGTAAGCAATGGTATCCAAAGCCCTGGTCGCAGCATCCACCAAGCCCGTGATCCTCTCCATCCTGGCCGGAGGGGAGATCTATGGCTATCAGATCATACACAGCATGATCGAGATCTCGGGAGGGATCCTGCAGTGGTCCGAAGGCACGATCTACCCCGTGCTCCATCGTCTGGAAAAGGACGGTTTCATCCGCTCGCAGTGGAAGATGTCCGACAACGGCCGCCACCGTAAATACTACCGGCTGACCGCCCTGGGCAAAAAGGAGCTGGAGAAGGAGAAGAGGCAGTGGATGAGCGTCCACAAGGTGCTTTCCAAACTCTGGGCGCCGCTGCCCTCGTTCGACTGAAAGCAGAAAGATAAAAAGTGAAGCCAATGTTCGACCTGGAAGATGCCATCAAGCAGTGGCGCAAGGACCTTAACCACAGCGAGGCCCTGGAGGACGGCGCCAAGACCGAGCTGGAATGCCACCTCCGAGACAAGATCGAGTACCTCGCGAGCCAGGGCCGGTCCGAGGAGGAGGCCTTCGCAGAGGCGGTCTCGAAGATCGGGACCACAGATACCCTGGGCGCCGAATACTACAAGGCCACGACCCGCCACCTGAGCGGGCGCCCACCCTGGCAGAAGAGCCGCTGGATGCCGCCTCTCCTCTCCAACTACATCAAGATCGGGCTGCGCAAGGTCCGGCGGCAGAAGGTCTATTCCTTCATCAACATCGTGGGGCTGGCCGTGGGACTGGCCTGCTGTGCCGTCATCATCCTGTATGTGACCAATGAGTTGACCTACGACTCTTACCACCCGGATGCCGAGCGCATCTTCCGGATCGGCACCCACCGCATCAGCCAGGTCGGGGAACACTCGATGGCTGCCACTCCGGCGCCGCTCGCCCTGGAGCTCAAGGCCTCCTACCCGCAGGTAGAACGTGCCGTCCGCATCATCCCGCCTTTCGAGAACTCAAAGAATACGCTTGTGGTCCGTGAGGACAAGCGGTTCTTCGAAACCCGCGTCTTCTTTGCGGATCCCGAGGTCTTCGATGTCTTCCACATCCCGTTCGTGCATGGGGTGCCCAAAGGTGCCCTCGTGGCCCCCAACAGTGTGGTCCTCACCCAAGGCATGGCCGCCAAATATTTCGGCGATGAGCCGGCTCTGGGCCAAACCCTCCAGATCGAGATCGATTACGACATCGGAAACGCAAACGTCAGGATCGAGGATTACAATGTAACCGGGGTCGTCAAGAACGCCCCGGCCAACACGCATTTCAAGTACGACATGCTCCTGTCCACATCGACCATCAACCGCTTCGTCCCTGCCATCGACACGGACTGGATGCACTGGCCCGGCAAGTACACCTATGTGAAACTTCTCCCTCATACCGATCCCGCCGTCTTCGAGGAACAGATACAGAGGGCCGCCGCCCTCGCCAACCAGAAATACACGGAGCGGTTCAACCGGCGGCAGCAGCTCTACGAATTCTTCCTCGAGCCCATAACCCGCATCCACATGTATTCCCAGAATATCGACCGCCAGTTCGAGGCCCCCGGCAATTGGTACTACCTCTACATCTACTCCCTCACCGCGTTCCTGATCCTGCTCATCGGCTGCCTAAACTTCATCAATCTCTCGGCAGCGCTCTCCACCACCCGCACGCAGGAGGTGGGGCTGCGCAAGGTCGTGGGCGCCCAGAACCGCCAGCTCATCAACCAGTTCCTGGGAGAATCGTTCCTGATCACGGTGCTGGCCTTTGTCGCGGCCTTCGGGCTGATCTGGCTTCTGCTCATCCCCTTCAACCAGATGGCGGGCACGGCACTCACGCTGAGCGGGCTCATGCAGCCGGTCGTCCTGGCCTCGCTCCTCGGGCTGCTCATATTCGTCGGCATCGTCTCCGGCAGCTACCCCGCCTTTATCCTCACCGCCTTCAAGCCGGCCTCTGTTCTCCAGGGGAAATCAATCACCAAGTCCCGCGGCACCCTGATCCAGAAATTCCTGGTCGTCGGGCAGTTCGCCATCTCTATATTCCTCGTGATCTGCACGCTCACCGTCTTCCAGCAGCTCGATTTCATGCGGGGCCGCGCCCTGGGATTCGACACAGAACAGAAGCTCCTGCTCCGGGTGAAGAGCAACCTGAACCACCTGAGGCGGGACTACGAGGAGATCAAGAAAGACTTCACGATGCACCCCTCCATATACGGTGCCACGGTGTCGTCCTCGGTGCCGGGAGACGGGAAGCGATCCGGCTACTACCTGACCAGAACCAACGAAGACTTCCGCAACGCCCCCTGGCTCATCGTCATCACCCAGGATTACGATTTTATGCGAGAGTACGGAATCAAGATCGTGGCCGGACGCGGGTTCGACCGCGACCTCGGCAATGACGAACAGGAGTCCTACCTCATCAACCTGGCCGGAGTCAAGGCCCTGGGTTTCGCCTCCCCCGAGGAGGCCCTGGGCCAGAGTTTCCAGGCCTCCTACCACCGCAACTTCAAGCGGATCGTGGGGATCGTGGACAATTTTCACTACCGGGGCATGCGGGAGCTTGTCGAGCCCATGGTCATGGACATCGAGGATTCCCTGTTCAGCACCATCACACTCTCGATCCGGGTCGAGGGCATGCGGGACCTCATGAAGCACGTGATGCAGAAATGGGAGGAACACTTCCCCGGGGTCCCATTCGAATATTCCTTCCTGGACGAGAACTTCGACCGGGAGTACCGCTACGAGGCCCAGATGGGGAGGCTCCTGGGGATCATCACCACCCTGGGATTTACCATCGCCTGCCTGGGCCTGTTCGGGCTGGCGTCTTTTGTGGTGCGCTATCGGGTCAAGGAGATCGGGATCCGAAAGGTGCTGGGCGCCACAACGGCCGACGTCGTGACCATGCTGTCCAGGAAATTCGTCTGGCTCATCCTGGCGTCCATCGTTGTCGCCTCCCCCCTCGCATACTATGCCATGAACACATGGCTCCAGGACTTTGCCTACCGAATCGAACTCACGGGGGTCGTCTTCCTGGTGGCCGCCGCAGGGGCCATGGCCATCGCGCTGGCCACGGTCGGCATTCAGGGTGTGCGCGCCGCTTCGGCCAATCCGGTCAACTCACTGCGAGACGAATAGGCTGCAGTGGGCGCTAGCTAACGTCTTCCAGGTACTTTTTTAATTCCTCGGCCGCTTCGGGATTCAAGTGCATGAACTGCAGCCCCACGGCATAGGCGGCATCCGAACCCTCGGGAAGCTTGCTCGTCCACCTCACCTGCGCGATGGCGACCAGGACGTACCCATTGGGGAGTATGAATTCCATCTCCAGCTGCCTGTCCTTTTCCAGATCTTCATCGCAGTGGATGCGAACGCCGCCGAGGCTTATGTCATAGATGGCCCGTTTGCGGGGAGCCAGCCGCGGCTCGCGGTAGAGGACGTCTGCCTTTACCCGTGGGTATTTTCTTTTTTCGATCCCATCCCGCTTGGATTCCGTCATGGGTCACCTCAAAGTGTCGATTTAAACTGGATAATTCACGTGAATTATTCAGGCTAAATACACAGCACTAAATCTAATCTGACTATATTATATCAGATAAAAACGCCCTAAAGAAACACTCAATTCACAGTAATAGTGCGGTTCAGATATTCTTAAATCGCTGCTCTTGCCCCCCTAATACCCACTCTAAGCCTTGAAATCCGGCTAAATTTCGATCTATCTACTTTATTATCAATAATTTTTCATGGTCTGTCCCCCCAGCGTGTTATTTCAGGCGGACAGTGTCGATCCAAAGCTCGAAGTCTCCCAGCTCGGCCGAGCCGCCGATGAAGATCCCCATGATGTCGACGCCTTCGACGGAGAATTCCTCGAACGGGAACATGAACTCCTTCCACTCCGGGCCGGCCTCGAAACTCACCATGGCCGGCATGAAGCCAAGGCTCTGGGCGAATATCATGACTGAGTAGGTCTTGCCGTCCCCTCTGGCCCAGAAGCTTATGGACGACCAGGCGGAAAGGTTGGCGGGCTGCATCATGGCGGGCCCGGGGGAAAAGAACGCCCCCGCCCAGCGGTTCTGAGC
>JAUXEH010000260.1 GCA_030620655.1 Candidatus Aminicenantota bacterium
GAGCTCAGGGCCCTGATTTCCGAAGAGACCGGGTGGCGCGTCCGGCACGGGACCCCAGAGGAGTATTTTGCGGAACTGCACTCAAAAGTGGACCGGATTCCCAGGTTCGACCGGGACCTAAACCCCTGGGCCGTGGGCTGCTACACCACGATGTCGCTGGTCAAACACCGGCACCGCCGGCTGGAGAATCTGTTCCTGACCACGGAAAAGGCGGCGGCGCATGCCTTCCTCTCCGGTGCCATGGAATATCCCCGGGCCGAGCTGGACACGGCCCTGGAGGACCTGCTCTTCTGCCAGTTCCACGACATCCTGCCCGGCTCCTCCATCTCCGAGGTGGAGGAGCAGGCCGTGCAGCGCATGGATCACGGCCTGGAGATCCTGGAGCGGGTCCAGAGCCGAGCGTTTTTCAGCCTGCTCCGAGGGCAGCCGCCGGCCGGGGTGGGGGAGTTCCCCATCCTGGTCTACAATCCCCACCCCTTCGGCGCCCAAGAGACCCTTTACTGCGAGTTCCAGCCGCCCTGGCCCAACGCCGACCCGGGGATCTTCTGGCAGCCCCGGATGACGGATGACAGAGGGCGGGAGATCACCTGCCAGCTCGAACGGGAGAGCAGCAACATCTCCGTGGACCAGCGCAAACGGGTCTCGTTCCAGGCTGAGCTCGGCCCTTGGGAGATGAAGCGGTACTCCGTGTCTTTGGATAATGCCAGGCCGCAGCCTGCACGCGTCCGATCCGTAGACGGCCCCCTGGAACTTCTTCAGGATGAGGGTCGGGTCGTGATCGATCCGGACAGCGGGCTGGTGGATGCCTTCGAATGCAGCGGTGTCCCTTTCCTAGCGCTGGATGCCCTGCGGCTCCTGGTCATGAGAGATTCCCCGGATCCCTGGGGGATGAAGGTCCGCGCCTTCCGGGATCTGGTGGGCCGGTTCGAGCTCATGACCCCGGAAGAGGCGGCTTCCTACTCAGGATCGAACTCTGATAAACTCGCCCCTGTCCGGGTCGTGGAGGAGGGCCCTGTGCGGACCGTGGTGGAGGCCCTCTTCAAGTACGGCCGCTCCTATGCCTGTGTCCACTACCTGGTGCCCCGGAAGGGGCCGGGTTTCGAGTTGGCCGTCCGGGTCTTCTGGAACGAGAAAGACAGGATGCTCAAGCTGAGCCTGCCTACCCCGTTTCAGAAAGGTTCGTGCCGGGGACAGGTCGCCTTTGGCGTGGAAGAGTTCGACCGCATCGGCGAGGAACTCGCGGCCCAGAAATGGGTCGCGGTGGTATCGGACGACCGGCAGTCTGTACTGACCGTCATCAACGACCGGACCCACGGCTTCGATTTCCAGGACGGAGAGCTGCGGCTCTCGCTGCTCAGGTCTGCGGCCTACGCCGCCCACCCGGTAGCCGACGACATCCCCATCGTGCCGGATGACCGCTTCATCCCCCGGATCGACCAGGGCGAGCGCTGCTTCCGGTTCTGGATCGGAGGAGGAAAGGCCGAGGAATGCCTGCGGCGGATCGACCAGGAGGCCCTGTTTAAAAACGAGCCTCCCTTCGCCCTCTGCTGTTATCCCACAGGAGAGGGGGACAGGCCGCGCCCGGCGGTCCTGATCGAAGACGAGGCTGTGCAGCTTATCGCGCTGAAGCGTTCCGAGGACGCAAAGAGATTGGTCCTGCGGCTGTTCGAGTCCACCGGCCGCGGCCGGTCCGCACGTGTGCAGGTACCTCCCTTAGGTGCGCGCATGGATTTGGCTTTCGGCCCCTTCGAAATAAAGACCCTGGCCGTAGACCTTGGCACCGGAGAGGCCGTGGAGACCGACCTCCTGGAGCGGGAAAACCCGTGAACAGAGAAGCTTCCACACCGGTGAGAGTGGCCGTGGTCGGGATCGGCGGCTACGGACACCATTACCTCAAGGCCCTGTGGGATGAGGTCCCCCAAAACGAGGCCTGCCTCGTGGCCGCGGTCGAACCCTTCCCGGAGAACGCCCCCTTAAGCCTGGATATCAAGCAGGCGGGAATCCCCCTGTTCTCTCACCTGGATGAGATGTTCGCATCCGGCCTCGACCCGGACCTGGTGGTGATCGCTTCCCCCATCCACGAGCACGTGCCGCAGTCCATCGCGGCCCTGGAGCACGGCTGTCATGTGCTGTGTGACAAGCCCCTGGCTGCCGCGGTCCAAGATGCGGACCGCCTGATCCGCGCGGCCGCAGCAGCAGGCCGCAGTGTCCTCATCGGATATCAGTGGTCCTTTTCGACGGCGGTGCAGGAGCTGAAGGACAAAATCCGCGGCGGACAATTGGGCCGCCCGGTGCGGTTCAAGACACTCTGCCTGTGGCCCCGGGACCTGGCCTACTACCGGCGGAACGACTGGGCCGGGCGCATCCGGGACCGCAGCGGCCGCTGGGTCTTAGACAGCCCCGCCAACAACGCCATGGCCCATTTCCTGCACAACCTGCTCTATCTTTTAGGAGACAGGGCAGACACCAGTGCGGAACCGGCGGAGGTCACGGCCGAGGCCTACCGGGCCTTCCCCATCGAGAACTTCGATTCGGTGGCCTGCCGCATCCTGACCCGCGCCGGCACGGAACTGCTGTTTTACGCCTCCCATGCCGTCTCCGAGGCGGCCGGGCCTGTCTTCCACCTGGAGTTCGAGGATGCGGAAGTGGAATGCGGTGAGGCGGGCGGGGAGATCGTCTGCCGGAACGACCGGGGGCTCGAGATCAAGCTCGGCTCACCCAAATCAGATCACCAGTTCAAGAAACTGTTCGAGGCCGTAAGGCTGGCGGCCGAAGCAGACGGGATGGGGGAGGGGCCGGTCGGGTCCCTGGTGCTGTGCGGGCCCGAGGCGGCCCGGGCCCAGACCGTGTGCGTGAACGGCATCCAGGATTCGGTGGGAGACATCACGGACCTGTCCCGGTCCCATGCCCAGGAGGGACCAGGCGGCAGGGTCTGGATCGAGGGGCTGTCCGAGGCCTTCCGGGACGCCTTTCAGCGCGGTGTGCTGCCCTCCGAGGCGGGCACGGCGTGGGCGACCAAGGGACGAACCGTGGATCTCCGGGAGTATGTCTATTTCCCCGGCGGCTCTTTTCCGAAAGGGAGTGAAGATGGCAGCTGAATCGCGCGACCTGGTGAGAAAGACCCTGGCATTCCAAAGCCCCCGGAGGGTTCCCCGACAGGTGTGGGTCCTTCCCTGGGCCGAGATCCACCACCCCCAAGCGCTTAAACTGCTGCAGGAGAGGTTTCCTGATGACATCGTCTCCTCCCCGGCGCTCTACACCGTCCCCACCGGTGTCCTCGGCGACCGTCACACCAAGGGGGAACATGTGGACGAGTGGGGCTGCCATTTCTCCAATCCGCGCGACGGGATCATCGGGATCGTCCAGAAGCCCTTAATCTCCACCTGGGACGACCTGGATAGGTTTCAGACACCGGAATCCGTCCTGAAGCTGGACACGGAGGCCGTCAACCGCTTCTGCCGCGCAACAGACCAGTACGTGCTCTCCGGCTCGGTGATCCGCCCGTTCGAGAGGCTGCAGTTCATCCGCACCATGGAGCAGGCGCTGATCGACCTCATGGAACAGCCCCCCGGACTCCTCGAGCTGCTGGGACGCATGCATGCCCATTACATAAAGGAGGTCGAGGTGTGGGCTAGGACCGAGGTGGACGCCATCGCCCTCATGGACGACTGGGGCACACAGACAGGACTCCTGCTCCATCCCGAGACCTTTCGACAGATATTCAAGCCCATGTACCGGGACTACGTGGAGATCGCGCGGCAGCATGGAAAGCAGGTCTTCATGCACTCGGACGGCCACATCACCGGCATCATAGAGGATCTCATCGAGGTGGGCGTCGAGGCCCTGAACGCCCAGATCTTCTGCATGGGTGTGGAGGAACTGGGCCGACGGTTCAAGGGCCGGATCACGTTCTGGGGAGAGATCGACCGCCAGCACCTGCTGGTGCACGGCACGCGCCGGGACATCGAGCAGGCGGTCCGCTCGGTCCGGGACAGCCTGTATGCGGAGGGTGGCGTCATCGCCCAGTGCGAGTTCGGGCTGGAGGCGGATCCCGATAACGTTCTGGCCGTGTTCGAGGCCTGGGCCCGGCTCGACAGCCCCGCCGGCTGACCCACTCGTCACAGAATTCCGGCTGCGAGATATCACCCCCTTTTTCACCCCCAAAGGCGATTGCCGGATGCGGGCTTCCTCGAAAGGGCCGTTTCCCTGGGCGCCTTCCTAACTGGCATCTTGCCTGTGCACGGCTTTGTGCTATACAATGGCGGACTCTGAGAGTTGAATCCTTTAAGCAGAGGAGGCCGCGATCAAAGTCTTCGATTTTTTCCAAAGCCTAAAGACCCTGAGGCTGCCCAGGAACCATTTCCCTGTCGAGGCCACAGTGGCCCGTGAGGTCAAGCACACGCTGGCCGCTCAGGCCGAAATCCAGCTTGTGCCACACGATGACATCCGGTCCGAAGCCGGCGTGCTTAACATCCTGGTGGTCACTGAAGGCCAGAAATCCGCCTTCCTCCCCCCGGGCTGGCCGGAAGAATCCGGCCGGGAAACGATGCTCTTCCAGGTGGACGAGCAGGGCTGCGGGTGGCTCCTGGCCTCGCAGCCGGCCTTCCTCTACCTGGCCTGGACTCACATCGTTGAAGACCTCCTGGAAACAGATACCTCGGAGCTTCCC
>JAUXEH010000368.1 GCA_030620655.1 Candidatus Aminicenantota bacterium
TATGTTTTGCTCCAAGCATAGAGGAGAAGCGACATTGTCTGGAAAAAAGATATTCAAGATCACCTGGATTTCAGCGGCCATCTTGCTCGGCGCTGATACCCGAGACGGCAGCAGACAATCCCGCCTTGTTCCCTCCGCTTTTCACCTTTCGGGACAGCTGTTTTTCCAATGCCGACTCGATCATATCCTCATCGACCGTCAGCCACAGGACCAAGGCGAACACAAGGACAGCACCTAGCAAGATGGCCGCGGAAATCCAGGTGATCTTGAATATCTTTTTTCCAGACAATGTCGCTTCTCCTCTCTGCTTGGATCATAACATACGACAATTCGTGCCGATTGTGCAATCGTTTGACCACGATATTTGGTGTGTGCTAAGCTCGTTCCGTATTCAAGGAACATCGCTCGCTACAGATTTAGCAGCCGGAGGTCAACATGAAAAAAGGGTCCATTGCCGTGTGTCTCGCTGTATATTTTTTGTTATGTCTGTCTGTGATCTCAACGACGGCCCAGGAACAGGAAGGCCCAGATCTATCCGCCGCCTTTCGTGTCATCGACACCTGGCTCGAGGCGCAGCGCGACTACGACAGGCTTCCCGGTATCTCCGCTGCCGTGGTGGAAGACCAGCAGATCATCTGGAGCAACGGTTATGGACAGGCCGATATCGAGACAAGCGTCCGCGCCGACACGGCCACCATCTACAGCATATGTTCGATATCCAAGCTGTTTACCTCTGTCGCGATTATGCAGCTCCGGGATACGGGGAAGCTGAAGCTCGAAGACAAGGTGGCCGACCATCTGCCCTGGTTCAATCTCCAGCAGCAGTGGGAGGACAGCGGCCCCATCACGGTCAGGGCTCTGCTCACGCATTCCTCCGGCCTCCCCAGGGAATCGGACTTTCCTTACTGGACCGGGCCCGATTTCCCTTTTCCTTCCCAGGCCAAGATCAAGGCCAAGCTCGGCGGCCAGAAGACCCTCTACCCTTCCTCGACCTACTTCCAGTACAGCAACCTGGGTTTGACTCTTTTGGGTGAGATCGTGGCAGAGGTCTCGGGTGTGCCGTACACGGAATACATCGAAAACAATATCTTAAAGCCCCTGCGCCTGTCTGACACGCGCACCAGATTGCCGGAGTCTCTCTGGAGAGGCAGGCTGGCCACTGGATACGGCGCGCTGAAGCGGGACGGCAGCCGGGACATGCTGAAGCTCTTTCAGGCGGAGGGCATCTCGCCGGCCGCGGGTTTTTCTTCCACGGTCGAGGACCTGGCCCGGTTCGCTTCCTGGCAGTTCCGTCTGCTGGAAAAAGGGGGTACGGAGATCCTCAGGGCATCCACGCTCCGGGAGATGCAGCGAGTTCACTGGATGGACCCGGATTGGGACACGGCCTGGGGGTTGGGCTTCGCGGTTTATGAGGTCGATGGGAGGACATTTGTCGGTCACGGGGGCTCATGTCCGGGATACCGCAGCACTTTGCGGATGGATCCTAAGAAAAAACAGGCATTTATTGTCATGATCAATGCCCAGGGAGTAAGTCCGAACAAATATGCCACTGGGATGCGAGGCCTCTTGAAAAAGGCCCTGAGCGAAAAGGGAGAGACCACATCAGAAGCTGTCGATCTCGAGGCGTATGCTGGGACCTACAATGCTCAGCCCTGGTGGGGAGAGACCGCTGTTTTTCCCTGGTACGGGAAGCTGGCGGTCCTGGGCCTGCCCTCGGAGAATCCCGCACAGGGACTCACGCTTCTGAAACACGTCGAGGCCGACACCTTCCGCCGCATAAGAAAAGACAAAACGCTTGGTGAAGAAGTGTTGTTCGAAAGAGACGACTCAGGTGTAGTTGTACGTATGTGGCAGCACAGCAATTACAAGAATAAAATCCGCTAGCGCCCTGCCTGTGTTTTTCCTTTTTCCTGAGCTATGAACCAGTCAAAAGTAGCCCCGAGCAGGCCCATCTCCAATCCCAGCCATGCGGAATACTCCGCCCATCCCTCGTTGAGGGCATTAGGGAAAATATGCTTGAGGATTCTGTTCCTCCTTGACAAGGATGTAGTCCAGGTAAGGATTGACTCTACGGGCTATCTCTTTTTTACACCTTTTACAGCGGCCTCGATCAGCCTGATGGCGGCCCTGCGGGATATGTGCTCCGGATCACGGGGCCCGTAGGGTGTGGAGGCGATGCCGATGGCCGCGGTTTTCGGCCAGGTGAACATAAACTCGATGCAGGCTGCAAGCTCCCGGCTGGTGGGGCCGTCAGGTTGTGTCCCCGGACTTCTTCCGGCGCAAGAACATCCATGTCCACGTGGATGTATATCAGGTCGGCCAGGCGGCTTAGCCTGTCCATCTGTGTTTGCACGTTAGGAGTGATGCCGCGGATGTCTTCCGTCGAGAGGATCTCAACGTTCAGGCGGTTGATGAGCTCCATCTCCCGTGGGTCCGTATCCCTGACGTCCGCCAGGAGGATACAGCTGGGAGGCAGGGGGGGGTCCAATCCGGCGGCCAGCCGGTTGTTCGGGTTGAAGAGGCCCGCGGCGAGAGACACATCCATCCCGCCGTACATCCCGCTCAATGTCGTCTCCGGAGTATTTATGTCCGCGTGCGCATCGAAATACACCAGGGCGATCCTGTGGGGTACATAGGCGGCCAGATGATAGACCTCCTCCTGACCCGGCCCCATGTGCTGCAGCCCTCCCAGAATGCCCGGCAGGTCGGCGCAGCTCCCGAGGAGTCCGATGACAAGATGCTCGTTCTTCCCGTTGAGCGAAATCAGGTCGGCCAGGTGCCTGCTGACGAGGGCGTTCCGTGCCCATCCCCTGTATGCCTCCTCTTCCCGGGTCAGGACAAAGGCTTCGTTTTTCACGATGTCTGAGCCCAGGGCCTCGAGCTTCCCGATCAGCCCTTCCTGGATGATGCTCTCCGAGGCCCCGAAGGGATTCCTGACGATGGCTATCTTGATTCTATCCCCGTTTCGATATTCCTGTGCAATGTTGTTCAGGACAGGGATCATCACGAAGATCCCGCACACGATGATCCGGAGTGTTTTTCTCATTCCATCATCTGTCCTTGATCCCCAGGAT
Source organism: Candidatus Aminicenantota bacterium (assembly GCA_030620655.1). Classification (GTDB taxonomy): domain Bacteria; phylum Acidobacteriota; class Aminicenantia; order Aminicenantales; family Aminicenantaceae; genus JAUXEH01. The sequence goes on from JAUXEH010000368.1 coordinate 3,075, forward strand.
CGCGCCTTCGACCAA
>JAUXEH010000291.1 GCA_030620655.1 Candidatus Aminicenantota bacterium
AGGATTCGCACTTCTCTTTTTCCCTTCCCGGCCCCAAGACCTGAGGTGGCCCCAAGACTATAGGATTCTGCCAACTGCGTCAAGGGATCATTCTGTGGAACGGAGGTTGTGCAGAGGTGGCATCAGGGGGGATGACCGGTGGAGAAACCTGTGGAGCGAGAGGGCGACCCCCAGCCAGATGACCAGGATCAGCATAAAAACCACCGTCAGTAGGCTGAAAGATATGCCCGCGCCCAGGGCCAGCAGCAGGACCAGTAACGCGCCCAGGCCTCGTCCTAAACGTATGGCCAAACCGTGAAGGACCGGGCGCACGCTGCGTACGTCCTGCTCGTCCATCTCCAGGATCATCCGGTCCAGGCCTTGTCCGTACAAAGACTGTTCGAGCGAGGAGTAGATGATCCTCAATCCGTAGATGGCCGCTATGACCGTCTGATAGAGGAGGAAGGCCGAACCGAGGAAGAGTGCGACCGGCATGAAGGCGAGAGCGAAGATGAGGCCGAGGCGGTTGATCAGCCGGTTGGTACCGACCACCAGGAAAAGCAGGGTCCAGGCATTCAACCAGATGTAGAAATCGGCGAAGAACAGGGTCCGCCCTGCCGTGATGGGGACCTGCTCAGTGACCAGCCAGTAAAAAAGATAGAGCATGATGCTCTCGGCAATCCCTGTGATCGATATCAGAGAGGCCATGCGTTTGAGTTTGGGGCTGTCCCATATGATGCGGAAGGCGTTCCTGAGGCTGGCTTTTCCCATGGAAGGCGTCACGATGTCCAGATCTTCCTGATCTGAACGAAAGGCTTGCCGGGTTTTGTCTGTGCTGGTGATGCGTGAGATGATCATGATAACCGGGATCGTGAGCAGCACCAGAACCCCCATTAAGAGAAACAGGCTGTCCCTGGCCAATTCATAGCGCAGGTCGAAGCGGAGCATGAGGGCCGGCGCAAACCATCCGGCGAACCAGGCGCCGAGCAGGCCGCCCAGGATCACCGCTGCCGTGGTCAGGGCCAGGGCCTTTGCCTGTTCCTGCCGCTGGAACAGCCGATAGACCGTTTTCTTGAGGTTGGGCTTCAGGGCGGCTCCCAGGGCGCCCAGCCAGATGAAAAAACCAAGATAGATCAGGCCTAGGGGAAATGTCCACATTGTGTCGGGAGATCCTGCCGACGTGGTGTCTGCCAGTGCGGTCAGCACGAAGTATGTCGCACTCCAGAAGAAAAAAAAGCTGAGACCAATGGCTGTAAGACTGATCATCTGCCAGCGTTTGTAGCCCCAGCGTTCTGCCAGACGGATGGTGAGGGCAGAGATGGGTAGGGAGACAAAACCTACCGCCAGGATGGCCACGGGAGCCAGTTTGTACCCCACATTGCATGTCAGGGAACAGTCACGTACGATCTTGCCGAATCCAAAAGCCAGTCCTATCAAGAACGCGGGGAGAGCGGCGAGAAACAGCCTCAAGGCCAGGGATGGTTCGGTGCCGTCATTGCGGGCGAAGCGAAGCAATCTCAATACGCCTCCCGGTGCAGCTCCCAGACCTCCTGCTTCCCGTTGAACTTCAGATAGTAATAATAATCTCCGGAGAACGTGTAGGAATACGTGTCCACCAGGCTGCCTTCCTCGAACACCGGGAAAAATCCCTCATGCAGGATGCTGCCTTCCAGGTCCAGGATGATGAATTCGACGGCATCACCCTCCTGCCGGTACGTACGCACGAAGATCCTGCCTTCGCTGACCGAGAACGTCCGGATGTCGGGAAAGGTGCGGGGATATTCGATCTTGTACCTCTGGGCCACGACCCGCCACTCTCCGCCGGCTCGAGGATGGGCCATCTGCTGCTGGAGGAACTTATCCTTGAAGTCATCGCTGATCCGGATCTTTTCGCGCTCTTTATGGATGGTGCGGAGCTTCCGCCCTTCTGTGTCGTACACGCTGATGTGAAAGCCCAGGGAGCTGTCGGCCACGAAGATCATGCCTGCATGTGTATCGATGTTGAAGTACTGGTTTATGGCGTAGATGATGCCGCGTCTCCTGGATTGTTCCATCCGGTTCTCTTGGAGCACCTTGATTTGGCGCTGATCCGGATCCAGGAGATTGACCATGCGGAACCGCGTATCTTCTTCGTTTCGGGCACTCAGGCTGACATACCTGTCGGAGACCGGGAGGAGCCGGACCAGGGCGTACTGCCGCTTCTCGTCCAGGAGCTCTCCGGTCATGGAGTAGTACATGAACTTCCCGAATGTCCCGAAGAAGAGTGAGTCCGGGAGGATCTTGAGGTAGGGCGTGCGCGGAAACTCACCCGGCCCCTCGCCTTTTTCCCCGATGGTACGCACCGGTTTATGGGTTTCGAGCGAATACACGACCACTTCGTTGGTGGACTCGATGACGTAAAGCAGGCCGCCGTCGATGTGCAGGCTGGAAGGCCGCACGATCTCCGGGTAATCCGCTAGCTTTTCCGCGGAAAGGAGGGAGCAGGAAAATACCAAAAGAACTGCTGCCAGGCTTTTCTTCACCAGTGCCTCCTTTTATTGAACCGCAGCTTCCAGACCCGCCCCCCCGTCAGCAGGAAGCCGTTTACCCGGCCGTTCGTGTCTCTTTGAAACTCCAGCTTCCGGAAAAACCAGCGCCGACCCGTGAAGGTGTCGCCCTCTGTCCAGATCAGCGGGATCACGCCGTGCCGGAAATGGATCGCCGCCAGCTTGCCGTCCCGGATTTCGATCGAGTAAACCGTCTGGAGCTCCTCGCTGAAGTAATCTCCTACGAGCGCCTTCATCTGTGCCTCGCCCAAAGGCTTGGATTGGCTCCGTTTCCCCTGCATGGGCCGGCCGTTGGACACCACGGTCAGGCGCTCCACGTAATAGTCCTTATCCGGATGGAAGGTGATCACCATGTCCGCGTCCTTGAGGAAGTAGCGGGCGATCGTTTCGGGGAAAAGCTCCGCCTTGCCCTGCGCGGAGTGGACGGCGAACAGGCGGTCGCCCTCCTTTACGATCTCGAGCGCGGTCCCATCGTCCAGGAGGTACCGCCCGGCATAGACCTCGTAAACCATGGGATCGACTTCTGCGACCTTACGCTCGCTGCGATGTGTCTCGCGGCCCTTCTGTTTCGGGGCCGGCCGCATGTCTGCTTCCAGGTACATCTCCACGATCTGGAGGCCCAGGCGGTTCGGGCTCATACTGCCCAGGTTGCTCAGCACGGCCACGGCGAAGCCCTGGTCGGGAAAGATCCCCAGCCAGGTCCGGAAGCCGGCGTCGGAACCGCCGTGGGAGATCATGTGCACGCCCCTGTGGTCCCGAATCCCCAGCCCGGACGCGTAAGGGATCTTGCGGCCGCTGTTGAGCACGCCCAGCTCCTGCATCTGCTCAATGACCTCCGGCCCTCCCACTTTGGGGTCCATGAAGTTCTGGGCCCATTTGAGGAGGTCCTCCACCGTTGTGAAGAGGCTGGTGGCGCCGACATTGGCGTAGCTCAGGACACTCTTGCGGAAGCCCTGTTCCTCGTTGGGGCCGTAGGAGTAGGCCCTGTCTGTGACAACGAGCTCGTGGTTGTCGTGGAAATGCGTGCGGTTCATTCCCAGGGGCTCGAAGATGTTCTCAGCGGTCCAGGCGCTGAAGGTCTGGCCCGTGACCCGCCCCACGATCTCGCCCAACAGGGTGTATCCGGTGTTGCAGTACAGGTACCGTTCCCCGGGATCGAAATTGAGCTCCTTCTGGTTCTTGACCATGGTGAGGATGTGATCCCGCGTTATGACATCGTCCAGCCGCCACCCGGCCATGGCCAGGGCCTCCCACTGGTCGCGCAGCCCGCTGGTGTGGTGGATCAGGTGCCGGATGGTGATGGTCCTGCCGAAGTCCGGGACCTCGGGCAGGTGCGTGCGGATGTCGTCATCCAGGGAGAGCAGACCCTGATGCTCTAGCAGGGTCACGGCAAAGGCCGTGAACTGCTTGGACACGGAGGCCACATGGAAGACGGTGGCCGGCGTGATGGGGATGCCGTATTCCAGCTGGGCACTGCCGTAGCCCTTGCTGAACACGACGTCTCCCTCTTTAAGCACGGCCACTGCTGCGCCGGGAGACTCTGGTGTGTCCCAATCCTTAAAAAGCTCATCGACCTGGGCTTCGAACGGATCCTGCGATGGTGGTGAATCGGCTCTACAGGCTGGAAAACACACTAAGAGCACGAGCAGTGCAAAAGCGGCCGAAACAAATGTCTTGTTTTTCATGGGGTTTCCTTTCATTGTTCCCTAAATTG
>JAUXEH010000113.1 GCA_030620655.1 Candidatus Aminicenantota bacterium
CCCCTGCATCTCCATCGGGGGGACCAGCGAAGGCGCCGACACCGCGCTGCTCCTGAAGGCGGCGCAGGCACAGGATTTTTTTGATCTCCGGATCCTGGAATTCCTGGCCAAGCCGCATCACCCCGCCTGAGCCTTCCGATGCAGGTCCGCCTCAACAAATACATCGCCCAATCCGGCCTGGCTTCACGCCGCGCGGCCGACCGTCTCATCAGCGAGGGGAAGGTCAAGATCAACGGCAGCGTCGTCCGCACCCTGGGACACAAGATCGACACCGACCGGGATCGGATAGAGGTGGACGGCCGGACGATTCATCCTTCTGAGGAAAAGGTCTATCTGATGCTTCACAAACCGCCCGGCTGCCTTGTGACCCGGAAAGATCCTTTCCAACGGCCCACGGTGATGGAGCTCCTGCCTCCCCGCGCCTCCAGTGTTTTTCCCATCGGACGGCTCGACCTGGAGAGCGAGGGCCTGCTTCTCCTGACCAATGACGGCGAGCTGGCCCACCGCCTGATGCATCCCCGCTACGGCGTCAAGAAGCTGTACCGGGTCAAGGTGAAAGGCCGGCCTGCGGAGGCGAACCTGGAGGCGTTGAGGCGGGGTGTTTACCTCTACGGGAAAAAGACGGCTCCGGCCCGGGTAAAGCCTGTGTCTTTGGGAGCTAAGCACAGCTGGCTGGAGGTTGAGATCCACGAAGGCCGCAAGCGGGAGGTCCGCCGAATGTTCGAGTCCCAGGGACACCTCGTCCTGGTTTTGAAGCGGCTGCGTTTTGCAGGCCTGTCGCTCGGGAGGTTGGGCCCCGGGTGTTGGCGGGACCTGTCCGAGCTTGAGATCCGGGCCCTCAAAAAACGGGTCGGGCTTTAGTCTTTCTTGTTCTTGTCGTTTTTCTGATCGAAGGTCTTCCAGCTGGCGGCCAGGCGATGCAGCTCCTGATCCACCAGAAAGTGCACCGTGCCTTCTTCGAGGGTGCCGTCCTTTTTCCTGCGGCCGGCCTTGACTCCTGTCAGGATCTCTATCCCCTGATCGATGGTCTTCACGGCGTAAACATGGAAGAGGCCGTTCCGCACAGCCTCGAGCACATCTTTGCGCAGCATCAGGTTGCTTACGTTCTGGTGGGGGATGATGACCCCCTGGGTACCGGTCAGCCGGCGGGCTTTGCACACATCGAAGAAGCCTTCGATCTTCTCGTTGACACCGCCTATGGGCTGTATCTGGCCCTTCTGGTTCAGCGATCCGGTGACCGCGATGTCCTGGCGGAGGGGCAGCTTGGACAGGCTGGAAAGGATCGCATACACTTCGGTCGAGGAGGCGCTGTCGCCGTCCACTCCGGAATACGCCTGCTCAAATGCCAGACTGGCGGAGAGCGAAAAGGGCTTGTCCTGTGCGTATTTTCCGCGCAGGTAGCCGCCCAGGATCAGGACACCCTTGTTGTGGGTGCGTCCGCTCAGATCCGACTCTCTCTCGATGTTGATGACTCCTGCCCGTCCCACCGAGGTGGAGGCCGTGATGCGCGTCGGTTTGCCGAAGGCGTACTGCCCCAGCGTGTAGACCGAGAGGCCGTTGACCTGTCCCACCACGGATCCCTTGGAGTCGATCATGATGGTGCCGTCTTCGATCATCTCCTGGATTTTGTCCTCGATCAGGCTGACGCGCTCGAATCGTTCCCGGATGGCCTCTTCGATGTGTTTCCGTTTCACCGTCGGGCTGTTATCTTTCCCGGCCCAGTAATTGCCCTCCCTGACCACATCGGCCAGATGGTGGAATCGCGTGGAGAGTTTCTTGTGACGGCCCGCCAGGCGGATGCTGTACTCCATCAGGGCCGCGATGGCCTGTTTATCCACCGGCCGGAGCTCATCCTCATCGGTGATCTTCCTGACAAAATCGGCGTACTCCCTGAGGGTTTTCTTGCTCAGTGGGGTCACCGAATCGAACTCGGCCTTGATCTTGAAGATCTTCTTGAAATCCTCGTCCTGGTAGAACAGCAGATTGTAGAGGAACGAATCTCCGATCATGATCACCTTCACGTTGATCTTTATGGGTTCGGGCTTGAGTCGAGATGTGGAGAAAAGGAACAGGGACGTGTAGTTCTGGATCTCCAGTGTCTGGTTGCGGAGCGTGCGCTTCAGGCTGGGCCACACACCCGGTTCCATCAGCGCCTCCCGGGCATTGATAACCAGATAGCCGCCGTTGGCCTTGAGGAATGAACCGGCTTTGATTTTGGTGAAGTCGGTCTGCGTGAATCCGAACCGGTTTATGGTGGACTCGATGGAACCGAACAGGTTCATGTAGCTGGGATTGGTCTCCATGACCACCGGCGCCTTTTTCAGATCCGAATTGTCGATGATCAGGTTCACTGCATAGGGCAAGAAGGGATCGCCGGGTTCTTTGGGTTTCTGTTCCGGTTTCTGGGCTTTGAAAAGACCCACGTTCTGGTTGAGGCTTTCCTCGACATGATCGAGGTGGTCGCTGATCTTCTCGAACGGGAATTTTTTCCGGAGATCGTCGGTGGCCTGCTTAATGATGGGCGTGATAGACTTTTTGTCCCATTCCTTGAGGAGCTCACGTATCTTCTCTTCGGTTTCTTTCATGAACTTGAAGACCTGCTCGAGCTTGCCGGTCAGGTCTTGGTATTTTTTGTGCAGCTGTTCCAGGGTCTCCTGGGGGAATTTGTCTTCCCTGGTCTGGGCCTCTAGATTTTCAAAGGTCGTGGGCTTTCCTTTGATGACGGGCATGAGGTCGGGCTTGACAAAGGTGCCGATCTGCACCTGGATGACGGAAAAGCCTTCTTTGGCGACTTCCTCTTCGAATCTTTTCAGGGAAGCCTTCTGTTTTTTCTGCTGCTCCTCGATGAGGCTGTCCCGTTTCTCCGTGTAATACGGGCTCTTCAGCAGCTCGGGGATGTTGATCTGGAGGATTTCGATGAGCTGCTTCATCTCCTCCTTAAACAGCCTGCCCTTTCCGGCCGGGAGTGTGATCAGGGTCGGCTCATCCGCGGCTTTGAAGTTGTTCACATACAGGATGTCGCCCGGTTTGACCTTGGCCTTTCCGACCTTGTCCAGGAATTTTTTGATCGTGGTGGTCCGCCCCGTGCCCAGCATCCCGGTTATGAAGATATTGAAGCCCTGGCTTTTGATGTCCAAGCCGGTCTGGATCGATTTCAGGGCCCGTTCCTGGCCTATGATGCCTTCGCATCGCTTGCATTCCTCGGTCGTGTCAAAGGGAAGCAGCCCCGGATCGATGTGCTGATACAACTTCTCCGGCGGGAGTTCCTTTGCATGGGGAACATCCTTCATGCCATCCTCCTTGGGATTCGGTGTGCCTAAGAGTATAACAGAAATCCGGGGTAACACAAACGCACCTGATTGGGGCGGTTTTGATGAATCATTCAGAGGAATAAGTGCGTGCATTATGGGGAGTCATTTGTTAAGATATGCGCACCCTAGATGAGTCTGAGGAGGGACGAACGGTGAGCGGCATTCGCATTGACAAGGTCGAAACGAAAAAAGCCCTGAAGAAATTTATCAAGTTTCCCTGGGCGGTGTACAAGGGAGACCCCAACTGGGTGCCCCCACTGATCCTGGACGTCAAGGAACGGCTGGACCGCAACAAGAATCCCTTTTTCGAACATGCGGAGATGGATCTGTTCCTCGCGTTCAAGGATGGAGCCCTCGCCGGCCGGATCGCGGCTATCATAGACGACAATCACAACCAGATGCACAACGAGAAGGTGGCCTTTTTCGGGATGTACGAAAGCCTCGATGATATCGAGGTGGCCAAGGCGCTGCTCGATCAGGTCGCGGCGTGGGGCCTGGAGCGGGGGATGGAGATCCTCCGGGGTCCGATGAACCTCTCCATGAACGACGAGTGTGCCTTTCTGCTGGAAGGCTTCGATTCGCCCCCGGTTGTCATGATGAGCTACAACCCCCCCTACTATCTGGATCTCATGGAGCAGGCCGGACTGAGCAAGGTCAAGGATCTGTACGCCTTTTACATGAACAAGGACCACACTACCGCTCAGAAAGTGGAGGCCATCGTGAAAAGGGTGGAGCGATCCTCCACCATCAAACTCAGGACCGTGAATCCCAAGACCTTGAAAGAGGATGTGGAAAAGATCCGCTACGTCTACAACCACGGCTGGGAGCGAAACTGGGGATTCGTGCCCTGGACCGATCGCGAGCTCGACCACATGGCCGACAACATGAAGCAGCTGGCGGATTGGGATATCGTCATCCTGGCGGAGGATAAGGGAAAGCCGGTGGGCTTTGCTTTCGGGCTCCCCAACTACAACGAGGTCCTCATCAAGATGAACGGAAGGCTCCTGCCCTTCGGCTTCCTGAAGCTGCTCTATTACAAGCGCAGGATCACAGGGATCCGGGCCGTCGTGTTCGGGATCTTGAAGGAATACCGGATGACGGGGCTCAGCTATCTGCTGTACTGGCATCTGGAAAAGAACAGCCTGGCGAAAGGATACACCTGGGCAGAGACGTCCTGGCAGCTGGAGGACAACGATGCCATCAACCGCTTCACGTCCTCCATCGGAGGGGAGATCTACAAGAAATATCGTTTCTACGAAAGAATGATCTCAGGCTGAAACACTCAGGATACACAGAATACGAGGAGGCAAGATGGCTTTTAAAAACCTGCTCACCAAGGTCGAGAAAAATATCGGCTGGGTCATCATAAACCGGCCGGACAAGCTCAACGCCCTGAACAGGGAGACCGTCAATGAGATGATCGAAGCATTCCGCGCATACCTGTTCGACACCAAGGTCAAGGCCGTGATCCTGACGGGGTCCGGTGAGAAGGCGTTTATCGCCGGGGCGGACATCGGGGAACTGGCCGGGCTGGACCTGGATACCGGGAAAGACTATGTCCTCAACGGCCAGGAGCTGACAAAGCTGATAGAGAATTTCCCCAAGCCCGTGATCGCCGCGGTCAACGGCTTCGCCCTCGGCGGGGGAACCGAGATGGCCCTGTCCTGTCATGTCCGCATCGCCTCAGAGAATGCCAAGATGGGCCAGCCCGAGGTAAAACTGGGACTCATCCCGGGATTCGGCGGTACCCAGAGGTTGTCGCGCCTTGTGGGCAAGGGCCAGGCCATGGAGCTGATCCTGACCGGAAAGATCATCGGTGCCCGGGAGGCGCTGGAGATCGGCCTTGTCAACCGCGTGGTTCCTCTGGATGATCTGCATGCGAACTGCGAAGCCCTGGCGGAGGAGATGGCGGCCAACGGCCCGCTGGCCTTGAAGCTTGGGATCGAGGCCGTGAACTCGGGCTTCGACATCCCCATGGATGAGGCCCTGCTGTTGGAGGCCGAGCTCTTCGGAAAATGCTGTGCCACCGAGGACAGCAAGGAAGGCACCAAGGCCTTCCTGGAGAAGCGGAAACCTGACTTTCAGGGAAAGTGACAAGGGAGAGACCCATGAAAATATATGAAGGCAAGCTGCAAGCCAAGGGATTTAAGATCGGGATCATCCTCAGCCGGTTCAACCAGTTCATCTCCGAACGGCTGCTGGATGGCGCCCTGGACGCCCTGCACAAGCTGGGAGCCGAAGACGAGGATCTGTCCATATATAAGGTTCCCGGCTCTTTCGAGGTGCCGGGAGTGGCGAAAAAACTGGCACGATCCAAGGATTTCGACGGGATCCTGTGTATCGGAGCTTTGATCCGGGGCGACACCCCGCACTTCGACTTTTTGAGTGCCGAGGTCACCAAAGGACTGGCCCAGATCTCCATGGAGGAGGGCGTGCCCGTGTCCTTCGGCATCCTGACCGTGGATACCATCGAACAGGGGATTGAAAGAGCCGGCGCCAAGGCAGGTAACAAAGGCTACGACGCCGCGTTTGCGCTGATCGAGACCATCAACCTGGAAAAGGAAGCCGGTCTGAGATGAGGACTCGCTTCTGTAATGGGCTCTAGAAGAAACGCCCGGGAGCGAGCCCTCCAGATCCTCTTTCAGCTGGAGTTCGACGAGACCCCGCCGGATCGGATCTTCCTGCAGTACTGGCAGGACAAGAACGTCAGCGAGGACGAACGCCGGCACTGCGAGAGCCTGGTCGAGGGGATCAGCGCACACAGATCCCGGATCGATGACATCATCCAGTCTGTGTCCGAGAACTGGCGCGTGTCTCGTATGGTACTGGTGGATCGCAACATCCTGCGGATCGCGGCATACGAACTATTCTGGGGGGAGCGGCTGGCGCCGGGAATCGTCATCAACGAGGCCATCGAGATCGCCAAGAAATACAGCGGGGAACAATCCGCCGCCTTTATCAACGGGATCCTGGACGCGCTGCACCGCAGGTCGGATGAGATACTGAATGCTTTGAAGGAAGAGGGCCATGAGTGACGCCAAGACCGACAAGAACGAAGACTTGGGTGAACAGGAGGCCGTGCGCCGGGACAAGATGCGGAAGCTGGAGGAGGCGGGGGTCGACCTTTTTCCGCACAAGATCCCTGTGACCCATTCCATCCATGACATCGTTTCCGCCTATTCCGAGAGCGGGGGAGAGGAACTGGAATCCGCGGGTATCCATGTGGTCGTACCCGGCCGCATCGTGTCCATCCGCAGGATGGGGCGCGCCGTTTTTTTCCACATCCAGGACAGCGAGGCCAAGCTGCAGGCCTATCTCAGGGCGGACAAGGTCGGCCAGGACAGGTTCGAGCTGTTTTCCTTGATCGACATCGGGGATATGGTGGCCGTGGAGGGCGATCTGTTCAAGACCCGGACAGGGGAGCTGACCATCCTGGCCGCAAAATGGCATTTCCTGGCCAAGTGCCTCCACCCCCTGCCTGAGAAGTGGCATGGGCTGCAGGATGTGGAGCTGCGTTTCCGCAAGAGATATCTCGATCTGATCGTCAATCCGGATACGGCCCGGATCTTCCGCTTGCGGAGCCGGATCATCGCCGGGATTCGGGATTACTTCAGCGCGCGCGGGTATATCGAGGTGGAGACCCCCATGATGCACGCCATCCCGGGAGGGGCACTGGCCAAGCCTTTCCAGACTTTTCACAATGCCCTGGGGATGGAGCTTTACCTCAGGATCGCCCCTGAACTCTACCTCAAACGCCTGACCGTGGGGGGCATGACCAAGGTGTATGAGATCAACCGCAGTTTCCGCAACGAGGGGATATCCGCCGAGCACAATCCCGAGTTCACCATGCTGGAGTTCTATGAGGCCTATGCCGATTACCACGACATGATGAACATGACCGAAGAGCTGATCCACGGCCTGGCGGTCGACCTCCTGGGGACCGACCGGCTGACCTACGGAGAACAGACGATCTCCCTTGAACGGCCATGGAAGCGGATCAAGTTCATGGAGGCCCTGTCCGAATACAGCGGCCTAGCCCCGTCCCGCTTCGACGACCACGACAGCATCATCGAGCTGGCCGTCACCCTGGCCGGGGAAGGGGCGGCCCCGACGTATGGGAAGGCGCTGGATGTCATCTTCGACAAGCATGTCAAGCAGAACCTGGTCCAACCCACTTTTGTGATGAACCCGCCCAAGGAGATCTCACCCCTGGCCAAGGCGTCACCCGAGAACCCGGATGAGGCCCAGCGTTTCGAGCTCATGGTTGCCGGCATGGAGATCGCGAACGCCTTCAGCGAGCTCTCCGACCCGGCCGAGCAGCGGAGAAGATTCGAACAGCAGGCGGAAGCCAGGAAAAAGGGCGATGAAGAGTCCCATGTGATCGATGAAGACTACATCAATGCCCTGGAGTACGGGCTGCCTCCCACCGGGGGGGAGGGGATCGGGATCGACCGGTTGGTTATGCTGTTCGCGGACCGGAAGTCCATCCGCGAGGTCATCCTTTTCCCGCTCCTCCGGCCAAAGACCTGAAAGAGCTTGACGGGAGTGGCGGGAAAACTTACGCTGTAGCATACCGATGTCATACGAATGGTTCATCGCCCGCCGCTACCTGACCGCCAGGCGCAAACAGGCATTCATCTCTGTCATCACCTCCATCTCCACCCTGGGCATCACCATCGGCGTCATGGCGCTGATCATCGCCATCGCCCTCATAACAGGCTTCCAGGACGACGTGCAGGAAAAGATCCTGGGTTCGACCGCGCATGTCATGGTCAACGACATGTCGGGAAACGGGCTGACGGATTACACGCCCTTTATGGACCGGGTTGCGGAGATGGAGGGAATCGTGTCCGTGACTCCGATTGTTTTTAACACAGTGATGATCCAGGGGCCTTATAAGAGCGAGGGAGCGGTCCTGCGCGGCGTTGATTTCGAGCGGGAACTGCCCCACTCCAGCTGGCTCAAGGAGCTGGAAAGGGGCGACCTCCCGGAACGGGGGGCCAGGCGGGACGGCATCCTGCTCGGCCGTGACCTGGCCTTTAAACTGGGAGCCGGAGTGGGGGATGTGGTCACGGCTCTGGCCCC
>JAUXEH010000416.1 GCA_030620655.1 Candidatus Aminicenantota bacterium
AGGGTCCGACTCCGAGATGATGGACGACATCCAGCAGGCGCTGCAGACCATCCAGAAGCGGAGCCAAGGGCTCATGCACTTCGTGGATGCCTACCGCAACTACAGCCTGACACCCAAACCCAACTACTCCATCTTTCCCGTCCGGGAGCTCTTCACACGAGTGGAAAAGCTTATGCATGCCAACATCGCGGACCGGAGCATCTTTTTTCAGAGCCGCGTCGAACCCGAAAACCTGGAGCTGACGGCCGATCTCGAGCTCATCGAACAGGTCTTGATCAACCTGCTGCTCAATGCCCTGCAGTCCGTGGAGAAAAAAGCGGGAGGGCGGATCGACCTCCAGGCGCGACTCGACGCACAGGGACGTCTTCTGGTCCAGGTCAAGGACAACGGACCGGGCATCCGGGAGGAAAACCTGGACAAGATCTTCATCCCGTTCTTCTCCACCAAGGAGGGGGGCTCAGGGATCGGCCTCAGCCTGTCGCGTCAGATCATGCGCCAGCACAAGGGGACCATCTCCGTGCATTCAGATCCCGAACAGAAAACCATGTTCACACTCAGGTTCTAATCCAGTTCCAGCGTCTCCAGGTATTCGGGCACCACGGTGTCCCATCCCATACGGCTGCGCACAGCTTCGGCCAGGCTGCGGATGGCCCCATCTTCCCCGTGTGTCAGGATGACCCGCTTGGGCGGTGTTTTGATGAAACCCAGCCACTTCAGGAGGGCACTCCGGTCGGCGTGGGCCGAGAAACCCTGTATCTGGCTCACTCCGGCTCGCACAGGATAGATCCTTCCATGGATACGGACCTCCTCCTTGCCGTCCAGGATCAACCGCCCCAGAGTGCCGCGTGCCTGATACCCCACGAACAGGACCTGGGACTCCGGGCGTGCGATGTTCGGGATCAGGTGATGCTTGATCCTGCCTCCCGTACACATGCCGGATCCTGCCATGATCACGCAGGATCCCCGGATGGAATTTATGGCCTTGGACTCCGCTACGGAACGCACAAGTTTGAGGCCGGGGAAGCGAAACGGCGGTTCCCCTTCCCGGAAAAGCGCGTGCGTCTCCTCATCCAGGTACTCCCGGTGCCTGAGGAAGACATCCGTGACGTCCACGGCCATGGGGCTGTCGAGGAACATCATGAGATAGGGGATGCGGTCTTCCCGGACCAACCGGCTGAGGTGATACATCAGCTCCTGGGCGCGTTCGATGGCGAAGGTGGGGATGACGACATTGCCCCCAGCCTTCACGGCCTGGTTTATGGCATCACACAGGAGGTTCTCCACGTCACCCGGCGCATCGTGATCACGGTCCCCATAGGTCGATTCCATCACCACGTAGTCCGCCTCCCGGAAGACGGAAGGATCGTGCACGAGGGGCTTGTCCCATTGACCGATATCACCCGAGAAAATGAGACGCCGTGTCGTACCGTTCCTCCGGTATTCCAGTTCGATCATGGCGGCACCCAGGATATGTCCGGCATCATGGAAACGGGCTGTCACGTTCCCATTCAGGGCGACGTCTTCTCCGTAGCGGACCGGCTGGATCAGGGGGAGGCACTTCTCCGCATCCTCGACAGTATACAGGGGGATCTCTGGGTGGGGCCCCTTGCGGCCCTCTTTCTTGTGTCGTTTGCGCTTGTAGGCCGCGTCTTCCTCCTGGATCCGGGCGGAATCAATCAGGACGATCTCTATGAGGTCCTGGGAGGCCGATGTGGTCACGATCGGTCCGGAGTATCCTTCCCGGACGAGCTTGGGCAGCAGGCCGGCATGGTCGAGGTGGCTGTGCGTCAGCAGCACAAAATCGAGCCGCCCCGGATACACGGGAAAGGGCTTCCAGTTCCGCGCGGCATACTCCCGTTCCTGGAACAGGCCGCAGTCCACCAGGATGCGCAGGCCGTCGACCTCCACTAGATAGCAGGAACCGGTAACCTGGCGGGCTGCCCCCAGGAATTGGATCCGCATCATGCACCCCCCGCGGTCGCCCAAAAACTCCTGCGGGGGAAGTAAAAGACGAAGAGGACTAGGGACATGAAAAGCAGATAGTGGAAATCCCGGTGTGATCCGGCCAGGAGCACCATCACCAGCCCCAATATGGCCGGAACCTCACAGAGAGCGCTGGTCAGGATGGACGTCTGGAGCAGTCGTGTACTCCTCTCCTGTTCAGGAACGCCCGCCCCGGTCCTCAGCCAGACCGGGAACCGACGGATAAACAGGAGCAGGAGCACGGCGATCCCGTAGAAGACATAACGCAGATAGCCGAAGACGCCTCCCGCTCCGGGAGAAGGCGACAGATCCATTCCTCTGAAGACGACCTCTACCAGCAGGAGATAAATGAGCAGG
>JAUXEH010000254.1 GCA_030620655.1 Candidatus Aminicenantota bacterium
CCTGAGGATCGGGAAGGAAAGCGGCAGGATGGGCCGGGCCTACGAGCCCACGCTGCAGACGGTCCGGCTTCCCCTGCGGAGCTTTGTGGATGAGAACCCGGATTTTAATCCACGGCAGCTCCGGATCCTGCGCTTCGTGTTCGACCGGGGTCGCGAAGGTGTCTTGGTCCTCGACCGGATCGGATTCGCCCGGAACAGACCGGCTCCTGATCCGAAACCATAAAAGGAGGAGTGAATATGCGGAAAATTTCAAGAGCCTTGATTTGTGTCCTGTGTGCGGCAGTCTTGCTGGCGCCCGCCCTCGAGGCCGCTCAGAAGGACCCCTATGCCAGGACACTCAAATCCCTGGATAAGTTCATCCCCGCGGTCATGGCCGACTGGCAGGTCCCGGGCCTGGCCATCTCCATCATCAAGGATGGCCGCCTGATCTACGCCCGGGGCTTCGGCTTCAGGGACGTGGCCGGGCAGAAGGAGGTCACACCCCGGACCCTGTTCGCCATCGGCTCCTGCACCAAAGCCTTTACCGCGGTGACCATGGGCGTCCTGGTGGATGAGGGAGAGGTGGACTGGGACGAGTGCGTGACTACCTACCTGCCCCGCTTTAAACTAGTGGACGAGTTCGCCACGGCCCGGATGACACCCAGGGACCTGCTCTGTCACCGCTCGGGCCTGCCCCGGCATGACATGATGTGGTACAATGCGGCGGCCACCAGGGAAGAGCTTTTCTCCCGGCTGCAGTACCTGGAGCCCAACCGGGATTTCCGCACCCACTACCAGTACCAGAACCTCATGTTCATGACCGCGGGGTATCTGGTGGAACAGGTGTCCGGCACGACCTGGGAAAAATTCGTCGAGACCCGGATCTTCTACCCTCTGGGCATGACGGGCAGCAATTTCTCCGTCGAGGACTCCAAAAAGTCACCGGACCATGCGCTCCCGTATGCGAAGAGGGACGAGGAGGTCACCGCCATCCCTTTCCGCAACATCGACACCATTGGCCCGGCCGGGTCCATCAACTCCCACGTGACCGACATGGCCAACTGGGTGCTCTTGAACCTGAGCGAGGGCAAATTAGGCGACCAGGCCATCGTTTCCGAAGCGAGCCTGAAAGAGATCCATTCTCCCCAGATGATCTCGGGGCGGAACCTGCGCTATGATGAAACCTTCTACTCACTCTATGGGATGGGATGGGGCATGACATCCTACCGGGGGCATGTGCTTCTCTCCCACGGTGGGGGGATCGACGGATTCACGGCCCTGGTCTCGCTGATGCCCAAGGACGAGATGGGCCTTGTGATCCTCACCAACCTCGGCGGCAATCCGGTCCCCCAGGCCGTCATGTACCAGGTGTATGACCGCCTCCTGGAGCTCAAACCGGTGGACTGGAACGGGCGTTTCCTGAAGCAGCGGGAGGAGGGGGAAAAAGAGGCGGAGAAAGTCAAAGAAAAGGAGGATGAGGACCGCGTTGCCGACACCCGGCCCACGCTCGCCCTGGATGCATATGCCGGAGACTACACCCATCCCGGGTACGGGGTACTCAGGGTCACACACAAGAACGGCGGCCTCGAGGTGAACTACAACGACATCACCTATGAGCTGGATCATTACCACTATGATGTGTTCCGGATGGAGAACGAACTGCTGGGCCAGACCCGCAAGGTGGCCTTCTCCCTGGACCTCAAGGCGAATGTGGGGTCGGTCGCTGTCCCGCTCGAGCCGGCCGTGGATCCGGTCGTCTTCGTCAGGATGCCCGAGGAGACGATGCGCGAGCGGGCCTTCCTGGAACCGTTCACGGGCGAGTATCAGATGGAGCAGGTTACGATCACGATCCGCCTCAAAAAAGAGGACACGCTCTTCGCCCTGGTCTCAGGCCAGCCCGAGTATGAGTTGGTTCCCTACCAAGGGACCCGGTTCACGCTCAAGGGCGTACCCGGTGTCAGTTTCGAGTTTATCCGCGACGAAGCGGGGGCGGTGATTGAGGCCAAGATCACTCAGCCGGAAGGTGTGTTTACTGCTAAGAAGAAGTAGCTACGGAAGGGGGCAGAGGCGCGGCATTCATTATTTGGTTTTTACCCGGTAGAGGACCTCTCCCAGATATCCCCCGTCATTTATCAGAGCGATGTACATCCCCGGCTGAAAAAAGGCCCTTCTGCTGAGCATCGGTCCCGACAGGCTGCTCAGGACCTCACTGGCTTCCCACTCCCCTCTGCGGTCAGTCAACAGGATGGGCAGCTTCGCGGTGATCAGTTTCTCTAATATCTCTTTTAAGCTCACTGTTTCCTCTCTTCCGATTGATTCCAATCGCGTCTCCAGATAATATATACGTAATCGGCTGCCGGAAAGTTGCCATATTTTTTTGGAAAATTTGGCTTGTACGGGTCGACTAAAGGCTTCTGGGTGGTTGGTATTCAACCAAAGGAGCAGGACTGAACCGGAATGACGATCACTTTTCCCTTTGATCCGCTGGAGCGCTCGGCCGAGACCGAGAGCCTCGTCATGCACGATGACACACGGCTTTACTACCGCTTCCGGGCGTCCCAGTACTACGGGGGGGTCTCTACGGCGGATGCCGTGGGCTGCTCCTTCCTGTGCGCCTACTGCTGGAACTACGACCGCAACCTGCATCCGGACCGCTACCGCACATTCTATTCCCCCCGCGATGTGGCATCCAAGCTGATGAATGTGGCCGATGCCCGCTCTCTGGACCTCTACCGGGTCACCGGCAGCGAACCCATCCTGGGAGAAAGGTCGTTCGATCATCTGGTCCAGCTCATCCGGACCCTCTCCCGTTTCCGGCCGGATTCCAGGTTCATCCTCGAGACCAACGGCCTTTACTTGGGTGCCGATCCCGAGCTTGCCCGCCTCCTGCGCATCCCCGGACTGAGTGTGAGGGTGAGCCTGAAAGGCATAGACGAAAAAAGCTTCGAAAGGATCACCGGGGCTCGGAAAGAGTATTTCTACTATCCCCTGGCCGCCTTGAGCGAGCTTGAGAAGCAGGGCGTCCCGGCCTGGCCGGCCCTGATGGAGGATCTGTTCCCTCAAAAAAAGATCGTGGAGTTCGCTCATCTCCTGGAGGCCAACGGCATCCATCGGGAACTGGAGCTGGAGAAGGTCCAGCCGTACCCGCATGTGATCCGAAACCTGGAGGAGCGCGGCATCAAGCTGAGGCAGGGAACCTGATCCGCTGTTTGCTCTTGCGGATCTCGGCATGGGTTTGGATTCCACCGGCACCAAGATCAAGTAGTATATCCGGAAAGCCTCCGGATCAATTCGTAGGTCTTCTCCACACCCGCCACTTCGACGGCCTCGGTAGCCATCCGGGCGCCGTAGTCTGCCGCAGCGAAAGGATCGTCCCCGTCCCGCAGACGGGCGACCGTGGCCGCGCACAGGACATCCCCGCAGCCTGTGGTGTCGGCCACCTTCTCGGCCTTCCGGGTGGGGATCAGCAGGGATTCCCGGGCGGTCAGGACCTGGACTCCTTCGCGGCCCCGTGTGACAAAGACCGCCTTGGTACCCTTTTCCCGGGCCAGGTTGGCGAGACGTTCCAGGTCCTTGCCCTCGAGCCTGTGCCCGGGGCCCCCCAAAAGGGCAGCCACTTCGGCGGCGTTGGCCTGGATGTAGTCCACACCCGCCGCCCATTCCGCCCAGTCCGGGACCGGGCGATATTTTCTCGGGCTTTTCAGTCCTTTGGACAGGGGGAGGCTGTGGATGTCAAGCCATATGGGGCAGTCCGCGGCCTCCACCACCATCCTCCAGTCCTCGAGGGTTATGTCATACCCGGAATTGATGACCAGAATGAGGAAGTCCAGCCGGGGGAGATCCCGCAGGATCCTCTGGGGATCGAGAGCCGGAACCACGGATTCCAGCACCTCCCGCCTTTCCCCCTGCTCCGGGTAGTGGAGGCGGACCCTGTTCCCAGGCCCTGGAACCACGGCCCAAGTCTCGGTGCCCAGCGTCTCCCAGTCCCGGGTGGAAGCTTCTATCAGGGGAATGAGGTCCGCGCCGACATTGGTGTAGAGAGCGACGTCCAGGCCCAGGCCGCATAGGGCCGCAGCCTGGTATAGGATCCCTCCCAGGCCCTCGATGGCGTTCCCTGTCTCGAAGGTTATGAGATCGTAGGTTATGGTCCCCAGCAGCCCGATTCTCTTTACCATGTCTCTTTCAGGACTCAGTACTCGTCCCAGGCCTTGACGGCCAGGTCGTCCTGGGTGTAGCGGGTGATGGCGTCTATGAAGCGTTCCGCGAACTGCAGGTTGGTGATGAGCGGGACGTTGAAGTCCACGGCCTTGCGCCGGATGATGTAGTCGTTGGTGAGCTCCACTTCCTCGTGGCTCTTGGGGATGTTGATGATCAAGTCGAGCTTCCCTTCCTCGATGAAGGTCAGGATGTTCGGCTCTCTTTTCTCCAGAGGCCAGTTCAGGACCTGGGAGGATATGTGGTTGTATTTCAGGAAATCCGACGTCCCCCGGGTGGCGTAAAGGTTGAATCCCAGGTCCTGCAGGCGTTTGGCGTCCGGCAGGAACTGGGCCTTGCTTTCGAAAGGACCCGTCGACAGCAGCAAGTTTTTCTTCGGGTAACCGAATCCCACGGAGAGGAGCGCCAGCAAAAAGGCCTCCTCGAAGTTGTCGCCGATGCAGGCCACCTCGCCCGTCGACGCCATCTCCACGCTCAACACCGGGTCGGCGCCCTTGATGCGCGTGAACGAGAACTGCGGTGCCTTGACCCCCACATAATCCAGCTCGAAGCAGGACTTGTCGATGGGGGGCATGTCGATCCCCATGATGAGCTTGGTGGCCAGGTCGATGAAGTTGAGCTTGAAGATCTTGGACACGAAGGGGAACGAGCGGGAG
>JAUXEH010000086.1 GCA_030620655.1 Candidatus Aminicenantota bacterium
CGTAAGCCGCGGCATCGCCCGAGCACTCGGCCCTCACCAGAACGTGGCCCCGGGTCGTGTCGGGTGTTATGCGAAGCTCCCGGATATGGACCTCGGAGACAGGCTCCAGCCACACACTGCGCCAGATGCCGGTGACTGCCGTGTACCATATCCCGTGCGGGGCACGGACCTGCTTCCCCCGGGGCTGGGTCCCGGTGTCTGTGGGGTCCCACACCGCAAGCACGACCTCCTGCTCGCCTCTTTTCGCGAGGGCATGGGTGATGTCAAAGGAAAAGGGATCATACCCGCCCCGGTGGGTCCCGACCTTGTGACCGTTCACCCAAACGGTGGTCTCCCAATCTACGGCCTCGAAATTCAGCAGCAGATGCCTGTGCCTCCAATCTTCAGGCACGCGGAAGGTCCGCCGGTACCACAGCCGGTTTTCCTCGCCCACGGATCTTCCGACTCCTGACAGGGCGGACTCCACGGGAAATGGCACCAGGATGCATCCTGCATACGCCTCCGGCCGCTCCCTGTCCCGCGGCTGGATGACATATTCCCAGAGTCCATTGAGAGTCATCCAGTCCTTCCTGACCAGTTGGGGACGGGGATATTCCCCGTGTGCGTTACCGGGTGTTACGGAGGCCGCCCAGCGTGTCATGATCCGCCCCTGGACAGGACTCCAGGCGGGCTCTTCGCTCGAGGTCCCCTCCTGCCCCAGGGCAGGCCCGTACATGACCGCCGCCAGCAGCAGACAGAGCAGGCCTGTTTCAGCCCTCCTTTCCCATTTTATTTTCACGTCATCCCTCCTCGCGGCAGAAGAAATCTTTGTTGCAGGTGTAGCATTTTCTCTCCTCCCATGAATAATCCAGGTTAAAACAGAGCCCTGACAAAGTAAAAGGTCATGATCCCCGAGGCGATGAGCTTCAGGACCATACCGGCCAGCACGCCGATGAAGACACCCCATCCGGCACGCAGGGCATCATGGGTCTGTTTCCCGGCCCACAGTTCTCCGGCGACGGCGCCGATAAAGGCCCCGATAATCAGGCCGAAGGGCGGGAATGCCAGGAGCCCCACCAGCATGCCTGCCACGGCACCCCAGAAACCGGTCCTGGACGCCCCGAATTTTCGGGCCCCGGCGGCGGGCATAATATAATCCAGCGCCGTGACCACGGCGGTAAGCGCGGCCATGGCCACGAGAAAGCCGGGGGAAAACGGTTCCCAGCCCCTGACGATGGAAAGCAGGATCAATCCCAGGAAACTGAAGGGTGGGCCTGCGATCCCGGGCACCACACAACCCACCAGTCCCACCAGCATGCTGAAGCCGCCCAGAACACTCAGGAAAATCTCCATCGCCCCCCTATTCTAGCCCCACGACACGGAGTTTTCCATGAAAAAAAACGTTTTGGCAAGCTGAAACGTAATATAACGTAATAACGGCATAACCCGTTGGCAGTTAACTTGCATTATTCACGAGTTGAGAAATTGAAGAAACGCCTGGCACTCCTTGTCCTTGTCATCGGAGCGTGCGCCGCCCGCCTCCCGGCCGTCACGATTCCTCCACCGGCAGAGGATGAATCCCAGCAGGCTTATCTCGCAGCCAGAAAGACTTTCTACTCCCTGCTCAAACAGAACTCTCAGGGTCTTCCCTTTGCACAGGAAGACTACCGAAAGCTGCAGGCCGCCCAGCTGGCATATCCCGGATTGTACGAACACCTTATGAGTTACTATCATCTTCTCCATATGACGGATGAGGCTCAGGAGGGAGGATCCTGCCTCGGTTTCCAGGAGATCTCGATCCAGATGGCCCATGACTTCCTACGGTCGATCCCCATGGAAAGCCCGAAGCCGGGCATCTCCCCTCTGCATTCCCTGGTGCTTTCCACAGGCTACTACGCACAGGAGGCACTCCCCACATTCCGCTACTTCTCACGCGGGGTCCACCGCAAGGTCAAGGGTCAATGGGCCTTCGAGGATATGGGAGTCAGGAAGATCCACGACATCTCCAAGGGACAAGGCGTGCGGCTGGCCGTCATCGATACGGGCCTGGATCCGAGCCTGCGGGACATCCGCAGGCATGTGAGCGCTTATAAGGATCTGCTCGACAGCGCCGGGCCCGGTCAAGATAAGGGAAGGTTCCCATATGACTGGGAGGGGCACGGGACATCCCTGGCATCCGTCATCCTTCAGGTTGCGCCCGAAGTGGAACTCATGATCATAAAATTCTATGAGGGTGAGAGCATGGGGCGCGTTCCCGAAACCCGCTGGACCCATTACCTCATCGCGGCCGGGATCATGTGGGCGGCCCGCAATGGCGTCGACATCATCAACCTGAGTGTGAGCCTTCGTCAGGATACGCCGTCCCTCAATAAAGCGATCCGGCACTGCTGGGACCACAACATCGTGGTCATCACTTCCATGGGAAACAAGAGATCCCCACGACACTCCTCATCGTCCCGATACCCCGCCGCCTACCCTTGGACCATCGCCGTGGGCGGCATGGAAAAAACAGAGGAAGCGTTCAGAGTCTGGGAAAATTCCGCGGCCGGGCCCTATGTTGACGTGGTCGCCCCGGCCAAAGACATCTGGGTCGAAGTCCCCCAGTACCGGGGCCGCAGCCGTCTGGCGAACAACCGGTACGGCAACTCCCTGGCAGCCTCCTTTGTGGCCGGGACCGCGGCCCTCATGCTTTCAGCCATGGATGCCGACACCCGGGAAACCCTCAAGTCCCGGCCGGGCGGGCTTACGGAATCCATTCGCCGCATCCTGCATCAGACCGCCTCCAACGAAAAGCTGGGATACCTCTCCCCCAATCCGTTTTCAGGTCACGGCATCATCGATATCCCCAAGGCCATCGCCCTGGCACGTATCTGGTCCCCCGACCACTTGACATTCACCATCCCGATACCTGAATTCTGAATTCCTGATCAGCCTAGAGAAGACGGGCCAGGGTGATCAGCCAGTTAATCCCGTACAGGATGGCGAGTCCGATGAGCCCACGGTTCAACCAGGTCCCGGTCCCGAATACGGCGGCCGTTCCCTGGGGGAATATCAGGATACCCAATCGGAACATCGCCTGCAGCAGGATATAAAAAAGCGTGAGCGCTCCCAGCCGGTGGAATCCCCAACTCGCGGCCAGGTCTCCGTGTGCTGCGGCCACCACCGAACGCGTCAGCCCGCAGCCCGGGCAAGGGAGGCCGGTCAGGCCAAGGAAAGAACAGGTCTCAGGCAGCGGGAGAGAGAAAAGGCGCAGGGGATGGTCTCCGGGCCCGGCGGGTGACAGGGTCAGCGCGGCGGCTACGAGCGTCGTGCAGAGAAAGAGCACCACCAGATGGGGCAGTTGCCTCCGTTCGAAAGCAAGAATACGAAGGCCGGCTCTGGGGTGCAGGGGATCGTCGGGGACCATGGTCGTGCTCAGGTGAAGGCGTCTTTAACCTCCGGGCGCATCAGGATCACCAGACACCAGATCCCGATGGGCAGCCCGATCACGCAGCAGGGGCTGATGCAGGGAAGCATGGCCAGGACACTGGCTGCCACAGCCAGGCTCCACTGCTTCAGATCTTTCATCTTCAAAGCGGCAAAAATGATGAATGCGGCTACTAAAAGCCCGACAAAGGCACCGCCCATGGCGAACACGCCTTCGAACATCTCCCCATACCAATCCGGCATGTCATCCGCCCAGCGGTTCGCGAAACGGGCTACCGATCCCAACCCGGCTCCCATGACAGCCAGCAGCGCAAAAGCGCCGCCCACGACTCCCGTGATCAGCAGCCCCAGGGACGGTCCGGAGACCTGCTGGCGGGCCGTAGCCGCCGATTGGGCATTGGCTTCGTTGTTGGTCATTCTTCCCTCCTTGTCGGGTGATTATGCTCGGGCTTAAGCTTACGATAAATCAGGATGTCGAGCAATAAAAAAATGCTTACAAAAAATGCAACCAAAATGTAACGATATGTGTTATAGTATTTAGATAGGATTTATGGGGATGAAAAAGATGTCTACGAATGCGACAAAATATTTCGATGACCCGGACATCTCTCGGATCCTCACGCGCATCCTGGAGGATCAGGGAGGCTTCTGCACGATCGAAAACCGGACAGGAGCAGGCCAGGAACCCGGGATCGCCACGACTACCGATCCCGTGAAGCTCTACATGCGGGAAATGGGAAGCATATTCCTGCTTACGCAGTCGGAAGAAGTGGCGATCGCCAAGAGGATCGAGAAGGGAGAAAACATCATCATCAATGCGCTCTGCCGCACGCCGTACATCCTGGATGAGATCTTGAGCCTCGAAGGGAGCGTGAAAAAGGATCCCAACGCAGGGCGCCGTTTCTTCGAGCTCAATGAAGAAGAAATGGGACGGGAAGGATACCAGCAGAGGATCGATGAGATCCGCGGCGCCTTCAAGCAGATCAGAAGAACCGGACGACGGCTGGGACGCATGACAGGCAGGAAGAACTCAGCGCTCGCACAAGGGCGGCCTGTCATAAAGATAAAGCGCCTCATCAGCGGGATGGAAATCCGACCCAAGATCATGGATAAAATCGTCGATCGCATCTATCAGAAACTGAGAACAGATGCGGTCGGGGAAGGATCCCGGTCCCGAAGCGGGGACGCAAAGAAGATCCTCCATGGTATCGCCGAGGGAAAGCGCACGCGGGATGAAGCCAAAAAGGAACTGGTGTCCGCCAACCTGCGGCTGGTGGTATCCATCGCCAAGAAATATCAAAACCGAGGCCTTCAGCTCCTGGACCTGATCCAAGAGGGAAACCTGGGTCTGATGCGGGCCGTGGAGAAATTCGAGTATCGCATGGGAAATAAGTTTTCCACCTATGCTACCTGGTGGATCCGTCAGGCCATCACCCGAGCCATCGCGGACCAGGGACGGACCATCCGGGTCCCGGTTCACGTCACCGAACAGCTGCAGAAGCTGCACCGGATCACTAAAGCCTACCTGCAGACCACTAGCCGTGAGCCCACAGCCGAGGAACTGTCCCTGAAAATGAAACTCCCGCTGCCCAAGGTAAATAAACTGCTCAAGATTATCCGGGACCCCGTCTCCATCGAGACACCCGTCGGGACCAACGGCAGCGGCCAACTGGGGGACTTCCTGAAGGACCCGGACATGCCCTCCCCTCCGGATACGGTGATCCACATCAGCCTCAAGGAACAGATCGAGGAAACCCTGGGCCAGCTTTCCGAACGCGAGTCCAAGATCCTGCGGATGCGTTTCGGCTTGAGTGACGAACGGGAACACACCCTGGAAGAAGTGGGCAGGAAATTCAAAGTGACGCGTGAAAGGATCCGGCAGATAGAATCCAAGGCCCTCAATAAGATCCGGGCCAATCCATCCAGCTGTGTGTTGAAGTCCTTCGCCTCCTTATGACATCATTGCGAACGAAGTGAAGCCATCTCAATCGCCCTGAAGCACACCGCCGATCCTGAAAATCCAGGCATGGGCGCACGGCACTTGGGCGGGATTCAAGTCAGGAGGCTCAATCCTGAGGAGACCCGAGCTGAATCGCCAGGGGATATCTCCCTCGTAACCCAGCAGCCCGACCTCCATACCCTCCTTCCGCGCCAGGCCATGTACGACGAGGCCACTCGAGGGCCAGCATGTGCAGATGACATACAGGTCACGGCCTTTTTTTGTGAAGAACACCGATGCGTCCCGTTTCCGGTTTCGAGCGGCGCCGTCCCAGGGGCGCGTGCCGTAGATGGCCTCTCCGTTGACCGCGAGCCACCCCCCGATATCGATCAGGCGCTGCTGCATGATGACCGGGATGCGGCCGTCGGCGGTGGGGCCCACGTTCAGCAGCAGGTTACCTCCACGGCTCACGATATCGACCAGCTCATGCACCAGGGCTTCCGAAGTCTGGTAGTCATCAATATTTTCGTCCCGGTTGAATCCGTAGGATCCCCCCACTCCCCGGCTCTCCTCCCAGGGATGGTAGGCCCCCACGCTTTCGGCATCCTGATACTCGCTGGAATAGTAATCCCCATGCTTCCCGGGCATGTCTTTCCCGAACCGGTCATTGACCACCACCTCATCCTTGTTGGGCGCCCGGTTGTACAGCCAGGCCAGGAAATCCAGGGTCTTCCATTCCGCCGCCGTGCGGTCCCACTCCCCCGCGTCCCCGAAGATAACGGCCGGCCGGTAATTCAACACCAGTTCCTTGAGCTGGGGGATCAGGTGTTCGTCGACATACCTGTCCTCCGGGATGCGGTACCTGTCCACCAGGGGCTTCGGGATGAAGTATCCGGTCTCGGTGCGGTGGGTCGGGTTCGTCTCCCACTCGATGATGGAATAGTAGAGCCCGAAGCGCAGCCCCTTCCGCCTCACTGCCTGGGCCAGGTCACCCACCAGGTCCCGCCGGGGTCCGACATCCATGCTGTTCCAGCCCTTTTTGAACGGGCTCTTCGTGGGCCACAGGCAGTAGCCGTCGTGATGCTTGGAGGTCAGCACAACATAGCGGGCCCCGGAGCGGGCGAAGAGTGCGGCCCAGAGATCCGGATCATACAGCTCGGCGCGGAACAGGGGAGCGAAATCCCGGTACTCGAAATCCTTGCCGTAGACGCGGTCGTGAAACTCCCGGCCCCCGTTTTCCCTGTCGAACATGACCCGCGCGTAGTACCACTCGGCATAGGAGGCATAACGCCCGGTGGTGACCTCGCGCCAGGCCGGGACCGAGTAGACGCCCCAGTGGATGAAGATCCCGAACTTGGCATCCAGGAACCACCGCGGCAGGGGCCTCCTGTCCAGCGATTCCCAGGTGGGAGCATAGTCCTGGCCGCAGCCAAGGCCGGGCAGCAGCAGGATGAGCGACACGAACATCACGATGGTGGCTTGCGTCATCTTCACCTTATTCAACCCAGAGGTCCCGGTCCAGGTCCTTCCACACCTCCATACGCATGCTGCCGTGCTGGAAGACCCCCATGTAGTAGGGATCATGTTCCTTGTATGCGGCATAGGGGCCTTCGTAATCCCCGCGCCGCTTCTTGTAAGCCTCAAAATCCGCCAGACTGTCGTACTCCCACATGACGAAGTGCCGCTCAGACTCCTCCCCGGCAAAGGTCTTGACGAAGTACCGCACGCTCTTCCATTCCTTGAAAAGACCGCGGTTCTGATTGACAAATGTGAGCCATCCCTTCATGGCCTCGGCATGCCTCTCTTCCTGCCCCTCGGCCATCAGCCAGCTTTCAACCTCGAACACGGACATGTCAGTCCTCCCTGAGCGCCGCGGTCCCGCCGAATTCGGGCCCGTATTCCCGCATGAGCTGCCGGACTCCCGAGCACCCTTCTCGGCGCGACCTCTCCTTCGGCACACCTGCGCGGACAGCCTGTCCGGCCAGCAGTGCGATCCCGCACTGCGTCACAACGTTCATGAAACTTCGCCTTTTGATGGATCCTGCTTCGATCATTCCGATCCTCCGTCTTTTGTGTTCATTGAGTATAGCACAGGCCCCTGATCCAGCCTACTCTTCCGCTCCTGAACTGTCCGGGCAATGCGACATATGCCGTCAAAATACGACATATGCCTGAAAACAATTGACACCCAGCCGATTCCGCCTACCGTTGGTATGAACAGGATGTTATCAGAAGGCGGGCCCAGGGAACCAAAAAGATGGCCAGCACAGCCTAGGAAAGGGAGACGATACCCGCACCTTAAGCCTCAACACAATCGTCTTCCCTTTCCCTTTTTTCTCCTCTTCTTCCGCTGAAGCCGCCGCACTTATCCGCAATTCAGTCGCCCTTTTTCGCTTCACCTGTGATAAAATCTTCCAAAGCTGGAGTAAAAAAAGCACCGGTATTTTTTATGAATAGTTCAGGCGCCTGAGTTATTCACGAGTCGAGGTTGCGGCAGCGACGAGGAAGCGGCCCATGAAGCTGTAGATATCTACCGCGAATGGGCTGCAACGAAGTCGATGTGGTAAGATCGGCTCGCCCGGAGGGTAAGAATTGCCGATATTCGAATGAAATCAGTCCTTTGTATTTTAGAATAGATCGGCATTTTTTATGAATAGTTCAGGCAAGGAGGTCTGACCATGAAAAAAAGACATGTTTCGGTGATCATTGTCCTTTCTATCCTGCTGCTGAACGGTTCCTTCACAGGGCAGAACCCGGACGTTCCCTCGACACGCGAGATGAACCTTATCACCTGGCAGGAGTTCTCCAGCTTTGTGCCGGAGAAGATCGAGACCGTCCTGCTCCCCGTCGGGTCCATCGAGCCGCACGGCGTCATCCCCAACGGGACGGACAACCTGGCACCTCAGGCCATGAGCCGGGAGATCGCGCCTCGGGTGGACGCCTTGATCGCGCCCACGCTCAATTACGGGATCACCGAGACCATGGCGGCCTATCCCGGTGCCATCTCGGTCAGGGCGGACTCCTATGCCCCGTTCATCGAAGACATCCTGAGGGGCCTGGCCGCCAACCGGTTCAAGAACATCATCATCCTTAACGGTCACGGAGGAAACACGGCCGCCCTCAAGCAGGCGGCCACCACCGTCTCCAACCAATGCCGCGTGCGCATCCTGGTCGTCAACTGGTGGTCGCTGGCGTCGGAAGACACATTCGCTGTTTTCGATCAGAACGGAGGCCATGCCGGAAACAACGAAACCGCCTACATGCAGGCCGTGGTCCCCGAGCACATCCATCCGGAGCAGTACGATCCGGAAATGGCGGTTGTGAATCCCGCCGGAAACGCCTGGTATGCCGTTCCCGTGGCCGCCTCGATCCTGCTGTATGAGAAAGGCCAGGGGTATCCGACTTTTGACAGGAAACAGGCCGAGGAATACTTCCGACGGGTTAACGATCGAGTCGCCAATCTTATCGAAGAGATCATCCGGAAGTGGGACAAGGCCGGATTGTACCGCTAGTGACACCACTCCTGGCGGAGGTAGGCGCCGACCGCCTTGCCGATCTGAGATACGCTCTCATTGATGGCCAGAAAATCCAGATCCCCCCTGCGCAGCAGGTCTCCGGCCACGGTAAGTCCGGATTGGATCTGGAGCAGATAGGGTGAGAGTTTGTCATAGAACTGGGGATCGTCGAACTCCGGATTGTCGGAATAAACGGCCTTGTACATGAGCTCGTTCTTGCCGTTGCGAATCTCCGTGAGCAGGTCGTCGATTTCATGCAGGGCATCCAGCACCCACTCTTTTTCGCCGTCCGCCAGCACTGTCAGGCCGTCGGACAGTTTTTCCGGAAGGGCCTTCAGCCGGTACCGTATAGCCTCCTGATCCAGAGGCGTGCGGACCTGATAGGTGATCGCCGTGGGATCGGTTTTCAGCCACCACTCGAAATAATGGGCCGCGCTGCAGAAGAATTTTTTTTCCTGGTCCAGCATCAGGATGATCGATTCCTCCCTGGCCTCTCCGCATACGGAACAGATCCCGGCCTCACCCTGCAGAGGCCTCACGAGACGGAAATAAGGGATGCGGAAATAGTGTCCTGACCCTTGAGGGGGAACCAGCTCGGCGGGAAGCCTGATGTCTTCAGCCAGGGGCTTGGAGTCGAAAGAAACATGCACCGACGCCCAGATGGGGCCGCGAGGCCTCTTCAACCAGAGAGGATTCCGGATGGGATGGTTGTTACAGTACGTCCCATACGGGTCCTGGATCACAAAGTCACGGACATCACAGAAAAACCTCGCATTCTTGGGGGCAGGGGCCAGTTCTCCTTTGTTCACGCCGTTGAAGGGGCATGTGCCACAGCAGTCGTTTCCTCCGTTGTTCATGAATCCTCCATAGGAAATTAGTCGCACGGGGATTCAATAAATCGTCAATGAAAAAGTCAGGCTCCTGAACTATTCATAATAAATTATCGGGTGGTTTCCCGGTCGGCTTTCCTTTTCCAGTAGAAATAGGCCGGCAGTCCCACCGAAATGATGATCAGCCCGGCCAGGGCGTTCCAGAACTCGTTGATCAGGGTGTTGAGGGAGATGAGCACAGCCGCGAAGATGAATATGATCGGCGTGAACGGGAAACCGAATACGCGATAGGGGCGTGGCAGGTCGGGCCGTTTCCTGCGCAGGATTATCACCGCCCCCGCGGTGAGGGCGAAAAAGATCCACTGGCCGAAGATCACATAGGTGAACAGCTGCTCGAACGTTCCCGACAGGCTGAGCACGATGCTCCAGGCCCCGAGCGCCAGGATGGAGACATGCGGGGTCAGGAACCGGGGGTGGACATCGGCCGTC